>JBCDHF010000032.1:0-17493 GCA_038750375.1 Cyanobacteria bacterium P01_H01_bin.15 | reverse complement strand
GCGTAATTCATTTCATTGCTTGAGTTGCTCGGCTTTCTTCATTTTCCTCTTTTTCTATTCGTGCAAGAGGTCTAATAAGATGTTTTCTGTATCGCCAACAATGGTTATCCTTCGCCTCGTGCGACCCAAAATGGCCTGCTGATCGTTGAATTTGATGATCTGCAACATATCATAGATTGTGCCTATAATTTCTGCTTGATAATCTTCGCGATGAGTGATGTTGGCTGGGGTTGGCGGAGTATTATCCACTTCGCTGCCCGGGTTGAGGAAAAAGAGACCCAGTTCCGGCTGCTGTCCGTTTGTACCCAGTTGAAATCAGGGAAGTCTAATGGTGGCTCTTATCTTTAATGCTTTATGAGGTACGGCGCAAGCAGTCGGGTACTGTTGAAGCTTTAGTGACCGATGCTTTACTCTATATTACAGCAGATCTTTTTGTTGATGCCACCGGGTTTTATTTGTTGCTGTTGGGTTAATATTTCCAAGAGTCCTATCACTCGTTTCGAGACTCTTTATTCAACCACCAAGTAGTTATCGGGGGCTGGATTAAAGAGTTCCCTATACTTCTTTACACCACAGCTGCCACTCGCCCTTCCGGTTAGAAATGGCGAATCGATTTACGCGATCGCGTAAGTGTAGGATATGTGTATTTGTCTGAATTTTGTGATGAGGAGACGGCTGCGGAAACCTTGCGATCGCAAAACCCGGTTCAGGCATTTTGGCATTTAAAGTTCAAGTCGGTCCGACTTGAATACTTTTGTGTATAAAATGTCATTGCAGTGGGCAATGCTACTGGGTTCGTGGAGCCGTTGGAATCCACGGGGCAACATGATTACAGAAACGCTTTGGCGAATGTTGCTGGTGCTACAAGACTCTAACTTATATCCAGCTCCTCGACTACATGCTGCGACTAATCGCTATGTCGGTGGACTGTGGGATGAAATTCGTGATTTTTTAGCGCTACATTTCAAATTTAATTAACGATTGGACACTTCCTACTGGTAATATTGCCAGATTGAGACATCTTTTGGTGAATTAGTGGAACTCGTTGAGCTCTATCAAAACTATGCTCCCAATCGGGTGATCGCCACGATGATTCAAGTGCATAGTTTGTTTGAAGTAGATGGATATTTAGCCTTACTTTGTGACCAGGGATTGCCGGTCAAACAGTTAGACTCGTTAACGAGAACCGAGCAAACGAGTTGGAATGCCTATCGTCACAATCCCGCAGCGGATGTGTCTCGCTCACTTACTCCGAATCAAGAGTTTAAGGCATAAAGTCTTTAAGTGTTTATTCGTCACGCTGGCCAACCACGAATGATGGGTTCTAAGTAATTTCAACTATAACGTCGCTGCTTTTGTTTCCGCTCATCTTCATCTGTTGCGACATAGCTGTGGTTACAAGCGGGTAAATAACGGGTACGATCTTCGCTCGATTCCTCACTATCTAGGGCATCGAAATATTCGACATATGGTGTATTATGTAAGGCTATCTTCAGGCTGCTTTCTTGAATTATCTTTAGACTGCTTTCTTGACTTCTGGTAAGATTAAAACTTTCAAGATCTCAATTTATTTGGGATTAAACACCGCCCTCTCGCCACGGCTAAAGCCTTGAGCTATCTCTGACAAGTTAACCATTAATAAGCTAGCTCAATGATTGATCACAGGCTGTTTTTCTCCTTTTGATTTTCAAAAAAATAATGAGACGATTCAAAGTCTACGGGAAGTTTTTATTAGGCCTTTTCTGTATTAGTTTGATTCCTCCTGCTGCTTTTACAAGCGTCACTTATTACTACGATTTAAGCAGAGAAAAAAACTCTCTGATCACAGCTGTTGCCCGGGGAGAAAAGCGGATTAACGCCTTGCTGAGTTCAGCGGAAGCCACTCTGTCCGATGTCGCTAAGTATGTTGACCCTACGGATCCAGAAGCGTCTGATTTGCTGCAGAGAGAGGTTTACAACGAGCCGCTATTTCGAGAAATTGGGATTATTGATGGCAATGGCTATCTGACTATGACGAATCTGGGTAAACTCGATTCTCCCATTTTTATAGAGCCTGAAAGACGAGCCAATCTCAATGATGAAAATCTGCAAATCCTGGGGCCTCTAAAAACATCTTTGATGCAAGAGAAGTCCCTTATTCTAACGCTGCCAGTAGTAGAGAGAGGAGAGATCAATGTTTTGGTGGACCCGTCTATTCTAACGGCTGATTGGGGAAGCAGCATCCAAGAGGATTTAGGTCCCGAGGGATATTTTGCCTACATCAATCAAAAGACAGGAGAGATTCTATCAAGTCTTGGAGAATTGCCGTCTCAACAACTCCCATTAACAAACAGGAATGCGAGCTTTATTCAGTCGGTAGTTACGTCCCAGAATGCTCAGGTATTAGTAGTAGGCGGGATTTCAAAGGCATCGATATTAAGGCAATGGCGAGATCAGTTACTAATCGTCATCCCTATTTCGAGCTTCTGTAGCGCACTCACCATCTTCCTGGCGTTACGACTCATGAAACAGTCCATGGCTTTAGACCATGAATTGCGCATCGGACTCAAAAATCAGGAGTTTATTGTTCATTACCAGCCCATCGTCAACCTGAAAACCGGGCAATATGTTGGGGCCGAAGCACTCATCCGCTGGCATCATCCTCAGCAAGGTATTTTATCGCCTAATATGTTTATTCCTATTGCCGAAAGAACGGGGTTGATCACTCTAATTGGAGAATGGCTCATTAAGACGACGAGCCAAGAACTCAGCAATCTATTTCAAGAATTTTCAGACCTATATATTTCGGTGAACTTATCCCCGATCCAGGTTCGTTCTAGGTCTTTAGATAAAGTGATTCTGTGGTTAAGAGACAATGTCTTTTTCTCCCCCGCACGATGTGTCTTCGAAATCACTGAGGCAGTTATCGTTCATAACTATGGGACGACTTCATCTGATACGCTGGCACGCCTGCGACAGCTAGGAGCACGAATCTCCCTGGACGATTTTGGCACCGGATATTCAGGTCTCAATTACCTTCACCAGTTTGAGGTTGATCAGATCAAAATTGACCGTTTCTATGTAGCCGCAATCAATCGAGACCCGCTTATAACTCATATCCTGGAAACTCTTATTGATCTGGGGCAGAAGCTAGACGTGACATTAGTCGCAGAGGGCATTGAGACGGAGGAACAGCGTAAATTCCTATCTGAGCGGGGCGTTGAGTATGGTCAGGGATGGTTATTTGCAAGACCAACGCCAATTGGAGAATTTGAGGCTGCGATTCACCGGAATCAGCCTCAGCAAGGCTCAAAGACGGAATCATAAAAGATTTATGCGCCAGTGGACCGATAGTGTAAAGGATCTCTATTTACGAGAACATTTCCAGTTAACGACCCTGAAACAGTTTAAATGAGCTCTTGTCGGTTCTACCCGATCTCATTTTTATGGTCAAAGATGGGACATTTAGAGGTCGAGTTAGTCTGGATGAGTCGAATGCCTAAAACCATTGTTGGAAAAGATTTCAGCCTTGACGACCAAGGTTTTTCCGTTGCTAAGGCTACGCCTGAATCAAAAGATCTGCTAGCGCCCCGTCGTAATTCAAGGTGTTTGATGTAGTTTGGCGAAGCCTCTTTATTTGAAGACAATTTACAACCAGTTACCCACGAGGATAAAGGGTGCCCAGAAGAAGGGATTTTGATAATCGCCCTGTTGAATGAACTTGAGCTGGGCTCGTCGGAGTGCTTCAGCTTTAGTCGAACTTTCTTGAAGTTCTTTATAGAACAGCACCATAAAATCAGCCGTTGAAGCATCATCAACTTGCCAGAGCGTACCAATGGTACTGCGTGCACCCGCTCGCACTGCCATCCCCGCGAGCCCCAAAGAGGCGCGATCATCTCCTTCGGCAGTTTCACAGGCACTTAACACCAACAGTTCCACGGGAGACGACCCCGATAAGTTGTCGGGCTGTAATATTTCGCTAATGGCTTGAGGTCCTAGCCGGCCGTCCCAATCTAAAACATAGGTCTCTTCTGGATTCGAGCTGAAATTCCCGTGAGTTGCGAGATGCACTACATTAAATTGTTGCGCCTGGATTTGTTCACCGAGGATCTGCTCTTGGAAATCTTGATCGACGAGAACCATGGTTTGCAGCCCTAGCTCTTGTAAGCCAGATAGCTCTCGACTGACGTTCTCTAATGGTCCCAGACCTGCCAATAGAAAACTTTCGGCATTGTCGGCTCCCGCCGCTAAGAGATTAATACTGTCTCGTTGTAGCGGTTCCGGCTTGACTAACTGTAACCCCGGTGCAATGGCAACAGCATAGCGCTCAATTAGATATTCTTGGGTTTCACCATTAAATAGTCCCGCCATCGGCAAGTTACGCAGAATCCCATCCAACACAAACACTAGCGTCGGGGGCTCAGCATTGTCGGTTAAGGACAGATCAGTTTCCCACGTCTCGATTAGCCAACGGTGAAGGCTTTGCATCGCAGGTCCAATGGGCGAGATGCGACTACTACCGCGCAGAGACCGATAGACTTGCAATGCAGCTTGGGTAATAGCGGATGTCGTTGCTTCCCGTTGGCGATAACGTCGAAGCTGACCCCCAGCGCCCGGCATTTTGAGGATAATTTCCAAGCGGTCGGGCAGCATGATCGGATAGACAATAACGGCTGCCGGATCAATCTCATCAATTTGAGTGGCGATCGCTTGAGTACAGGCATCCCGGAAAAAATTATCCAGTTCAGCGAGCTGAAGGGCTTCTAAGACCGTTCGGGCTTTAGCCAGCGTAGCTTGTTCATCGGTGAGATTTTCTGGCCGCAGTAATAGTTCAATATAGTCTCGATAGATGGGCTCTACTTGTTGACGATAGGCATACTGAATTTCCGACTCGGCGGCAGCCAGTTCTCCCCGTAAAACTTGCATCGTTTGAAAGGCTTCCGCATAGGCATTGAGAGCTAATTCACGATTGCCTTGCCGATCGTAGAGCCGTCCGAGTTGAGCGAGCCACAAATAAGCGATTTCTGGTGCGTCCAGCGCCTCCGCAATGTTTAAAGCTTGGAGCGTTAATGCGATCGCAGACGTATAGTTACCTTGCTTCGCCTGTATTTTTCCTTGGAAACCCAAACTGTAGGCAAGACCTTGCTGGTCCCCAATTTCCTCGGCTTGTTGCTGTACTCGCTTTAGCAACTGCACTTGCATGCCCGGCTTAAGTTCGGCGGTAACGAGTAATTGCACTAAGTTGAGATGACTCTGAATACTTTGGCGGCTCGGGGTTTGATTTTCTAAGTTCTTTAAAACAGCTCTATATTCCCATCCGGTAGTCCAGGGCAGTCCTTGACCCTGTCGCGCTCGCAGGTAGTTCAGTTGAGCTTGTATCTCTAAGGGGGGCTGAGCTTCTAAGTTGCCAATCGCCAGTTGGTAAAAGTTTGCAGCCGTTACTAAATCATCGCGATTGAGCGCCAGATTACCCAGAGCGATTTGAGTTTCACCTATTTTCTCGATGTTATTTTGGCTTTGCCAATAGACCAGACTTTGTTGCAAGGCCGTCTCTGCTTGAGGATAGTTCCCCTGTCGCCGGTACGCATCGCCCAATAACCCCCAAACCTGCTCAGCTTCTCCAGCTAGAGCTAAGGGCTCCAAAAGAGCCACTGCTTGATCATGAAACCCGAGCGCGATGAGAGTCTGGGCTTGGTTAATTTGGCTAGCAATAATTTCATCGTCGTTTTGGCTGAGTCGAAACAGTTGCTCAGCGTCTTGAAAGCTCTTCAGGGCGGCGTCTGGTTCTCCTAATGCCAACTGAGTCGCCCCATACAGACTGTAATACTGCGCGATAATTTCAAGTTCGGCTAGCGTCGTGAGTTGCGCCAAGCCCCGTAATTCCTGGGCACTCGATTCTAAAAGCGTTGCCGCCGACTGCCAGCGACCGGCTTGAACCAGGGCCGCCGCTTGATTTTGAGTTGCGATCGCAAAGTTTAGCGAGTCTCCTAAATTTTGATATTCTTTAGCCGCTTGGAGCCAGGTATTCGCCGCCGCTAAATAGCGAGAGTCTTGATACTGTTCATAGCCCATCTGCATGAGTGTTCCGGGGTCTTTCTGTAATGCCTTGGCACTCACCGTGGGACTATCTGCGATCGCGGAATTTACCTGGAGCAGCGGTTGCGTCCCGCCAGGAATGCTTATAGGGCTCGTCGGCAGGCCACCCCGGCCAGAATCAATAAACTGGCTGGCACTGCCTTGAGCACAAGCATTGGCTACGACCGTTTCCGTTTGGGTGTTGCTGGGTAGCCGGGATGCTTCTTCGGGTTCAATGCTGGGATCGTTAATTTCGACAGTGCCATCCACCCCTCGCTCCGAGGTCGCCGTTACCGCAGACTCTAAGCCAATCAAGCCTTGGGTTGTAATCTTAATGTTGCCTCCATCCCCTGCGATCGCATTTGCGCTAATCACACTGCTGTCGAGCAAGAACAAAAAGTCCCCGGTGGTGATGGTGATATTGCCGCCCGTGGCAGTGCCCTGAGCGTTGGTGGTGATGCGGCTATTTTGTTGCAGAACCAAATTGTTATCGGTGTTGACGAAAATGTTACCGCGCCCTGCATTAGTCTCGGCTTGTAATTCACCATTGGTTAATTGAATCTTCTCCGCTTGAAGCGTCAGATTGCCAGCCGCTCCTGCGTCTGTACCACTGGCATTAATGGCGGCGTCAGCAATGACAATCTCATCCCCGACTATTTCCACGCTCCCCCCGGGACTGGCGTTATCGGTACTCGCCGTAATTTGGCTCCCAGTTTGCAGCTTAATTTTCGGCGCTTGCACCGAAATATTCCCTGCCACCCCGCTGGCGCCAGCTTCTGTCGAAGTTGCAACCATACTCTCTTCACTGAGTTCAATGCGTTCTGAGGCGGTCAACTCAATATTGCCCCCGGACCCCACACCACCAGGTAAATTAACCGTTTCGCCTGATACCCGCGCGCTGATTTCACTTCCCCCGCGAACTTGAATGATCGCAGGCGTGGCGATACGAATATTGCCGGCTTTGGTGTTGTTGACGACCGCACCCGGCTCAACGTCGGTTGTAATTTGGCTTTCTGTCGTAATATCTACCGTTTGAGCAATACTCAGATCAATACTGCCCGGATTGCCAGTCCCGGTCGTTTCTGCGCGAATACCACTGCCCATTAAGCTTAGGTTCTGACCCCGGATCTTGATATCTCCACCACTGCCCGCGCCGCTAGTACTTGTCGTGAGCTCACTATCCGTTGCTGAAAGATCTTCTTGTAAGTCAATTGCCACAGTCCCCGCATCACCGAGACCGGTGGTATCAGCTGAAATCTGACTGTTGTTGCTTAAACTCAGAGACTCTGCTGTCAACGCAATAACCGGCGACGTCTGAGTTCTTTGACCATCCTCTACTTCCGCTAAAATCGCCCCGTTGTCTACAACCACTTGATCGGCTTGAATATCAACCGTCCCCGCAACGCGATTGCCTTGGGCACTGACTAAAATTTGACCTCCTTGACTCACTGTCAAGTCCGGCGTCACAAGCTCAATATTTCCAACCTCGCCACCCCCCAATGTTTCAGCACTAATGCGACCCCCTTGCACTGTCGCTGATTCAGTCGCTGCGATCGCTAGATTTGCAGCATCCCCCAAACCCTCTGTCGCGGTCGAAATCTCGGCAGATTCATTAACAGTCAGTCGCTCTGTTTCAATGGTCAAATTACCCGCATTCCCCACCCCCGTTTCCGCAACTAAAGACGCAATTTTCGAACCTTCTCCATTGCCATCGACCCCAGATAGCTGAACTAAAGTTGCGCCACGAATGATTAGCTCACCAGCATCACCACTGCCGGATGTTGAGGAAGAAATGGTAGCACCCTCGGCTAACTGCAGCTGTGGCGTTTCAATTGTTATCCGACCGCTATTGCCTTGCCCCCCATCTTCAACGCTCGCGAAAATTCCGGCTGCAATCCCGCTCGAACTCAAACCGGATAGAATTACAGAATGCGTTGCTCGAATTTGAATTTCACCCGCTTGCCCAGCCCCAAACAGCGAGGAATTAATTTGTGCACCATCTGCAACCTGCAACTGTTCAGTTTGAATGGTGAGTGTCCCACCCTCTCCCATGCCGCTGGGTGCAACCTGAGCTACAATACCCGATAGCAAACCCGCATCTTTAACGCCGCCTAACTGCACCATACGGGCATTGTTTATTGCCAAATTTCCAGCATTTCCTTGTCCTTCGGTCGAGCTAGAAATCAGCGCGCCCCCCTGAATCTGGACCGTGTCAGCTTGGATGGTGAGGTCTCCGCCATTACCGATACTGTCCGGACCGACCAGCGTAAATAGCCCCAAAATCAAATTTTCGGAGGCTTGCGTTTGCAGATCGACTAACTCTGCATTCTGGATCAACAGATTTCCCGCATCCCCTGTTCCCAAGGTCGAGGCAGATATTTGCGCTCCATTACGCAACGTGAGGACCCGTGTATCGATCGTTAAGTCGCCGCCCGCACCTACCGCGCCAGGATTAATCTGCGTCGAGATCGTTGATCCGCTCCCGCTGCCAGTTAGACCCGATAGCGAGATCATATCTGCGCCTACAATTGAAAGATCGCCAGCCGACCCTTGTCCAAATAACGTTGAAGAGATATCTGCCCCATCCAATAACTGCAACTCTCGGGTTTGAATGGTTAAGTCCCCGCCATCAGCTAGAGCGGATGACTCAACAAACACAGAAATAGTGGAGCTATTTCCAAAAGCATCTTGTCCTGATAATTGAACCTGCTCTGCATTTCGAATCAAAATATCGCCAGCAGCGCCTGTCCCCGCTGTTGAAGATAGTATTTGTGCACCATCATGAAGCAGTAGCTGGGCCGTATCGAGTGATAAATTTCCCACCCTACCTGTAGCCGTTCCTTCGCTGCGCCCAAAAATCCCCGACGAATTCCCCAACAGGGGATCAAGTCCGTTCAGTTGGATCACGTCAGCTGCTTCAATCAGAGCCGACCCGCCGTTTCCGGAACCGCTAGTAGACAGAATTATCTGCGAGCCATTTTGCAGCCGTAATTCTTGCGTCGTCATCGTTAACCTACCACCGGCACCCTCACCGACAGTTTGCGATCGCAATAATGAGCCGTCGTCTAGGCTCACTAACGAGGAGGTGCTCTCAATATCTCCGGCTGCACCAATATTGGTCGCGATGGCTAGAATTTCAGCCCGATTAGTTAAACGAATGTTCTCGACATCTAGCCTCAAGCTTCCGCCCGCCCCCGCGCCTTCGGCAGCCAGAATGATCTGAGAACCGTTGTTCAAGACTAAACTCTCGGCTGCGATCGCAAAATCCCCCCCCGGACCCAAACCCGCCGTCTGAGAAAATAACCGAGCATTGTCTAATTGAACTGCTCCCGCCGTAATGTCTAACGCCGCGCCAGAGCCAGTCCCGAAGGTCAAAGCAGAAATCGCGGTTTGATCGCTCAATTGCAACTGCTGGGCTTCAAGCTCAATGATGCCCCCATTACCCGTAGACTGCGGCGTCATCACCGATTGAATTTGGCTCGGAGCACCTGTCGGATCTGCGCCAGCTAACTGCACCAAATTAGCGTTTTGAATTCGAATATCGCTCGCGTTGCCATTGCCCAGAGAAAAGGCTGCAATTTGTGCTCCATCGGAAAGCAATATATTGGGCGCATTCAACCGCACCTCGCGACCATTTCCTATTGCCCCAAAACCGACAATGGCACCGATACTGGCCCCTTGCCCCAGGGCATTGACTCCCTGTAGTAGGACCGATTCATCTGCCTGAATCTGGATAGCGCCGGTATCTCCCAACCCTAGGGTCTGAGAAAAAATAGCTGCACCATCCGCCAGAACCACCTCTCGCCCTTGAATATTAATGTCACTTGCGATCGCTTGAGAGGCAAACGGTCCAACTTGCGAGGTTATTTGAGAAAAGGTCCCTTGCGGACTAAACCCGCTTAACACCACACTGTTGTCGGCCGTAATCACCAACGGTTGACCCGTGCCGCCCAGCCCAACTTCCGCAGAAACATCGCTTCCATTAACGAGCAATACATTGCTGCCCCGTAACTGAATGCCCCCCGCATTTGCCCCTGTCGCATCCAAAGACGCCTGGCTCAAGGTCACATCCGCAAATCCAGTTGCCGGCCCATAATCAAACGCAAATCCTGAGCCTTGGGGAATTAACTTAACGGTCCCGGCGGTAACGCTGCCGACTTCAATTGACCCCCCATTGCTGGTAAGGTTTTGCCCGTCGACGACGACCGGACCACCCAAAATCCCCAACGTTTGTTCTTGCGCGATCGCCAGTCCTGGCGGACGTGCCCCGCGAAATATTTGGCCATTATCCGGGTTCAAGAACAAGCCGTTACCTTCCCCTTGTACAAAAATCCCCCCTGGGGTCGGGCCCATCTGGAGCCCCATCGGCACACTCATCGTCAGCAAGGCACCAGATTCTGGCGGAAACGCGCTAAACGTTGAGCCGTCCTCAAATAAGACTCGATTTGCGTTAGTTGCAAAAAAAGAACCACCCAGAGACAGCTGCGCATTCGGACCAAATACAATGCCGCTGGGGTTAAGCAAGAACAAATTTGCCTCACCGAGAACCCCTAAAGTCCCTGAAATAAATGACGGATTGCCGCCCGTTACCCGACTAAATATATTTGCGATCGCAGCCGGATTGGCAAAAAAAACACCGCGACCGTCCGGAACATTGAAGTCTTGAAAACTGTGAAATAAATTGCTGCCCCGCTCAGCCCCGCCTGTAATCAGCTCACTGGGAATTCCGTTGATCGTTCCGGATGTGACCTGAGAGTTTTCTCCTGGGAGGGTATTGTCTGGAATCACCTGCGCTTGAACTAGGCTATTCCCACCAAACCACCCGAATAAGCCGCCCGTAATCGCTATTGCAACTGAGCTCTGAGGAGAAGACAAGAACATAGCAGCACTCTCTGGCGAACAGTCAAAAATTTGGTCTAATTATGACACAGCAATATTTCTTTTAATCCTTGGATAAATTAGAGGCTTCAGCCTCAACGTATGCAGTGCCAGAGCTCACTTTATGCTTCAGTCAAGCCTATTGAATATCGAACTAATCTATCTCTATGCAATGATTTACTACGACTCTATCCATTGTTTAAATGCCGGAAAGTATATTGTGAAATCACAAAACTCTGACAATTATTTACCTCCAGCTAGAGATAATTTGTTGAATGGGGTTCTCAGGAAATTAGCTCAAACAATCATCTATATAACGACAATTCAATCCAATATAAATGCATAAAAAAAATCAAATTAACGCTATTTTTTTCACGTTATTCAGAATATTTCTTGCATTAATTTTATTTTTGCAGTAAATAGAAAATAGCCAGACGAATTATCGATGCTTAAGATAGGCCGCTAAATTCTAATGGCATTTCTCGTTAATGAATTACCCAATTTTTGACAGGCTATCTTTAACTTGCGATCATCATGAACGCGAGAATTTGAATTGAAATTAGGAGATGTCATGAAACTGAAACGCTGGCTAACTTTTGGGCTTCAGGTGTGCGTTGGGGCCATCCCAGCGGTACTGGCAATCGCACCGAGTTCAGACGCGGTTTTTCCCAGACAATTTACGCCGACTCAATATACCGGCTACTACGTTCCACCCAGCTCCTATCGTTCTTATCCCATCACGTTTAGTTTTACTCCCTCAAATAAAGGGGACAGCAAGCAAAGAGGAGCCAAAAGACAAGACGTTCAAGGCACTTTCTCAGACAGCTACCTGGAGATTACGGCTGAAGGCGACGGCGTTTACAACACAAAAAACGGCACTTTAAGAATGATATGGACGATTTCATCCGTGCCGGGCAGTGAAAATACTTGTAATCGAGAGAAATTCCGCACTCGTTATCAAGTCCGTCAGTTAGAAAATAATCCCGACAGACAAAAAATCAAGTTGCAATATAAAGTCTTGCGCTGCAATGGTCAGGCTGGCTCAGACGTTCAGGTTGACCCATCAGTCCCAGAATCTGAAGTCACCCTGCTTCCCGCTTCTGAATAGTTAGCTTTTTCAAGATGACAGACGCTTGAGCGCAAGCGTCTAGAACGGTGAATTGAGCTGAGCCTCATCTTGTGATCGCAGTTCTGGGATAATCACCGGCAGGTGAACGACAGCCTACTTTTAGGCTTGTGATTCATCGCTTTTTTTTGCCAAATTACCAGTAGAAATTAACCGGTCCTAGTTAGGTTCGGCAACCAATTTACTAGAGCAGGAAACCGAATCACAAGCAGCAGCACGAGTCCCTGCAAACAAATGAAGGGCAGCACTCCCCGATAAATATCTTGAGTCTTGATTTCCGGTGGAGCGACTCCCCGTAGATAAAAGAGCGCAAACCCAAAAGGCGGCGTCAGAAATGATGTTTGTAGATTTGCCCCAAGCACCACGCCATACCAAACCAAATCCAGCCCGAATTGCTGGGCAACGGGCGTGAAAATCGGAATCACGATAAAGGCAATCTCGAAAAAGTCGATAAAAAAGCCCAGCACAAAAATAACCAGCATATTCACCGCTAAAAAGCTGGGGATGCCGCCCGGTAAATTCGCTAACAGCTCAAACATGAAACGATCGCCGTTGAGTCCCCGAAAAACCAAGCTGAAAGCGGTCGAGCCAATCAAGATAAAGATCACCATGGTCGTGATCCGCAACGTGGCATCACAGACCTGACGCAACACGCTGAATTTGAGTTGACCATTAAAAGCTGCAAGTGTGATCGCACCGGCTGACCCCAAGGCCCCGGCTTCCGTCGGTGTCGCTACCCCAAAGAAAATACTGCCGAGCACTAATAAAATGAGTGCCAAGGGGGGCAGCATTGCTTTCAGTACTCGCTCCAGCAATTCCGCTGGTTTGAGGTCACAGACTTCTGGCGGTAAAGCTGGCGCGGCATTCGGCTTGAGAAAGGCCACCACTAAAACATGCACCGCAAATACCGCAGACATCAGCACCCCTGGCACCAGGGCACCCAAGAATAAATCGCCGACGGACACGCCGAGCTGATCGCCTAAAACCACCAGCACCACACTGGGGGGAATAATTTGCCCCAAAGTCCCTGAGGCCGCAATTACGCCGGTTGCGAGCTGCTTGTCATAGCCATAGCGCAGCATAATAGGCAAAGAAATTAGACCCATGGCGACGACCGTGGCGGCGACTACGCCAGTGGATGCGGCCAGTAATGCCCCAACAATCACTACAGCCAGGGCTAACCCCCCTCGCACGCGACCAAACAAAATACCGATAGTTTCCAGCAGTCGCTCCGCTAAGCCCGTTTTTTCGAGCATGGCGCCCAGAAAAATGAAATAGGGAATCGCCAGCAGCGTGTAATTTTGCATGATGCCGAAGATACGCCCCGGCATGGCGCTGAGGAAAATGGGGTCGAATACGTCTAACGCAACTCCAATTGAGCCAAACAGAATTGCAGCCCCACCCAGAGAAAACGCCACGGGATAACCGAATGCCAAGAGCGCCAATGCGCCAGCAAACATCGCTGGACCCAGCCAATCAAACATCCGCTCCGTCCTCGCTCTGGTTGCCCCCGAAGAGAAATGCCGCATTTTTGATGATTTCGGAAATCCCCTGCAAAATCAGCAGGCCAAAGCCCAGTAAAATCGCTGTTTTGATGGGATAGCGAGGAAGACCCCCAGGATCTGGTGAAATTTCCCAACTGCGCCAAGAATTTAAAACAGTCTCCCAAGAAAAGTAGATAACAAGACAGGCAAACGGAATTAGAAAGAGAACTCCACCCAGCAAATTAATCCAAGCTTGCTTACGCGGGGAAAGTTGCCGGTAAATTAAATCCACCCGCACATGCTCATTATGTTTGAGCCCGTAAGCAGCGCCAAATAGAAACACCAGATCAAACAGATACCATTGCGCCTCGATTAGGCTATTGGAGGTCACATTTTGACCCACAAATTTACCGACGTAGCGTCCCACCACATTCCAGACGCCCAAAATCACCATAACCAGCACTAGCCAATAGCTAATGCGACCAATCCCCTCGATGACGCGATCGATGCTCCGTGAAATAGGAAGCAATCTCTGAAAATCCATTTCAGTTTCCGTTGATACCAAGTTCAGAAACCTATTATGAGGGCTGGTATGGGTTTTGGCGCAATTAACTAGCTTTTGTTCGGATACCGCGCCCTCATGAGCTAAATGCTCTTCAGTAAAAATGACCTCAACTCCACTAAATAAGTCAAAAGACCTAAAGAATCGGTTATGACAGCCGCCCCCCTTACCAAGGTGGCGACTGCATGCCAGACACGCTTTAGATATTAAGCAACTCAAAATTAGAAGCGTTCTAAGCGATCTGGCGAAAGCGATAAAACCCAAGGTTTACTGGCTGAGGTGAGTGAGGTCCTAGGCCAGCAAAGCGTATTAAGGGTCTTCAAAGGCTTCTTTTCGAAGTCTCAGGCTGCTGATGCGATCGCGATCCGCCAAGAGTCCTGCTTCGTCTTGCAAAACGAGAGATAGCAATCACCATTACTAGTTCCAAAATGCGGACAATCTCTCAAACGACAGATCTTGGAGCGCTAGGGCGCACTAACTAATTAAAATTGTCAATAAATACCGCTTATTGCGACCCAAAAAAAGATTGTCGAGTTGTCTCTACCACCAAAAAAGCCTTTAAATAAAAGGCTCAAGAAAAGGAGCCAGAAAAAACACACCAAGTTAATAAATCTTCATTGTCAAAAATCGAAGTTCGGTTTAGTCTGTATTTACTGAGCTTATTGAGAATTACTTTTAATAGGCTTGGGATTCACTTAAAGCTTTTAGGAGTTTGTAATGCAGACTTATGACAAAGCCGGAGTCAAGTACGGGTGGTGGGCAGGCAATGCTCGATTTGCTGATAAGTCGGGATTGTTCATTGTTGCTCACGTAGCCCAAGCCGCTTTAATTACTTTTTGGGCCGGTGCATTCACATTATTCGAGCTAACTCGCTTTAACCCTGATATTCCCATGGGAGAACAGGGATTAATTTTGTTACCGCATCTAGCGACTCTCGGATTTGGAATAGGAGCTGGTGGTCAGGTTGTTGACACCTATCCGTATTTCGTCATTGGTGCAATCCACTTGATTTCCTCTTCGGTTCTAGCCGCGGGAGCCCTTTATCATCTGTTTCGTGGTCCAGCCGATTTGAGTACGGCTTCTGGGCGACCCAGCAAATTCCATTTTAAATGGGATGATTCAAAGAAATTGGGCTTTATTTTAGGCCATCATCTAATATTTCTAGGCGTTGGAGCCCTGTTATTAGTTGCAAAAGCCATGTACTTCGGCGGTATCTATGATGCTGCGATTCAAGATGTCCGGGTTGTAACGGATCCAACCTTATCACCAGCGGTTATCTTCGGTTACCAGACACACTTTGCAACAGTTGATAATCTTGAAGACATCATTGGTGGGCATGTTTATGTTGGCTTCATGCTAGTTGGTGGAGGGATTTGGCACATTTTGGTTCCTCCGCTCGGTTGGGCTAAAAACGTATTGGTATTTTCTGGTGAGGCCATTCTGTCCTATTCTCTTGGCGGGATTGCGTTGGCTGGATTCGTCGCCACCTACTTCTGTGCTGTTAACACTTTTGCGTACCCAGTCGAGTTTTATGGACCAATCTTAGATATTAAGCTAGGGCTGTCTCCATATTTCGCGGATTCTGTCGAATTACCGAATCGATTGAACACAGCTCGGTGTTGGTTGGCAAACGCTCACTTTTTCTTAGCCTTTTTCTTCTTGCAAGGTCACCTTTGGCATGCATTACGTGCTTTAGGATTTGACTTCAAGCAGGTTGAAAAGTCAATCGCGGGGATTTCTCAGCAAGCTTGACTCCTATCCCCGGGATGGGGGAACTTAACCGGCGGTAGTTCAGGTTCCCCTTTCTTAAACATAGACATTCGTCATCACACAGATACCTTTTGAAATATGTATTTTATGTCGAGAGAAATTGCTCTATTGCATTTACCTCTCTAAGCAAAAATGTGTAAAGATATTCTGGGTTGTATTTTTAAACCAGAGTATTTTATACCTGAGTTAATGATGCGGCTCAAGTCACTCAATTTGCGTTACAGCAACATTTGATGATTGACTGTCAACGCTAGTTCTTCTATATTCAGTACACAAATCAATCATGGCAAGTATCGGACTTTTTTACGGAACAGAAACAGGTAACACCGAAGACCTAGCAGAGCGTATTCAGAAAGCGCTTGGTGGTTCAGGCGTTGTTGAAACCTTCAACATTGCGGATACAGATATCTCCAAGATTGCCGATTTTTCCTGCGTCATCGTCGGCTGCCCAACTTGGAACATTGGCGAACTGCAGAGCGACTGGGATGGTATCTTCGATGATTTAGACGATATCGATTTCTCTGGCAAAAAGGTCGCTTATTATGGACCTGGAGACCAGATTGGCTACAGTGAGAACTACATGGACGCCATGGGTATTCTCGAAGAGAAGATTTCTGGTCTAGGCGGTCAAACTGTCGGTCATTGGCCGACTGATGGCTATGAGCATGATGAATCAAAAGCGGTTAAGGATGGCAAATTTGTCGGTCTTGCTCTTGATGAAGATAATCAGTCAGAATTGACTGATGATCGTATTAGCACCTGGTCTGCTCAAGTCAAACAGGCTTTTGGTGTTTAGGGTTACTTAGTTGTGCCAACTCTTCCTTGCTGATTTCAGTAGGCTCTTCTTCGTTTAAGCGAACGGAGAGCCGCTGATTTTCTTCCCAGACTTAGACTACTTCTAGAAATACAATTATTCGTACTCAATATTTTCCTCTAAGACTCTTTCCTATTTCATAACTTTATTGTCAACCCATCTACTCCTGGAGGATTTTTCTATATGGAGCCTGGGCTTTTCCCAGAACATCAGTTCTTTGTAATTTGTCCCACTTTTATTTGGTTAACGCTTACTTTCTTTTTCTATGCCGCATTAAGCGCGGGGCAGGAAGCCCTCGGTCGCATGGTACGCATTCATCGTATCCCCTGCGATCGCTGTGCGTTTTATACAGGTGAATGTCGTCTGAAATGCACGGTAAATCCTTGTACTGCTTTCACCGAATCGGCATTTAATTGCGCCGACTTTCTGCCGGAACCTGCTCGACAAACGGAAAAATTAGTTCACGTTTCTCCAGTCTCAATGTCATTCGCTAAGTCTTACAAGGCTTTCACAAAACATGAATCGTTTAAAAATTGTTGACTCAAACCCCTACTCAGAGGTTACTCATTATTTCTTTGAACGCAAAGAAAAGTTGACCCTAATCCCGGACATGGTTTGGCGCATACAAAGCGGCTATGTGAGAGTTACGACGGTCAACTCAATGGGGTCTGTAGTTACTGTCGGGATTTGGGGCAAGGATCATTTAGTCGGGAATTTTCTCTTTCCATCTGCGGTCTTAGCATTGGAATGTTTGACAACTGTGCGTGCCTATCCGATTCCAAATCATCAGCTGGCAATGTTTAGT
>JBCDHF010000031.1:0-17541 GCA_038750375.1 Cyanobacteria bacterium P01_H01_bin.15 | reverse complement strand
AATCATGACAACAACTATCCAACAGCAGGAACGGGCGTCCCTTTGGGAACAGTTCTGCCAGTGGATCACAAGCACCGAGAACCGTCTGTATGTCGGTTGGTTCGGCGTACTGATGATCCCGACACTGCTTGCAGCCACTGCATGCTTCATCGTTGCATTCATCGCAGCACCTCCCGTCGACATCGACGGCATTCGTGAGCCTGTTGCAGGTTCATTGCTCTACGGCAACAACATCGTCTCCGGCGCAGTTGTTCCTTCCTCCAACGCTATCGGCTTGCACTTCTACCCCATCTGGGAAGCAGCTTCCTTAGATGAGTGGTTGTACAACGGTGGTCCTTACCAGTTGGTTGTATTCCACTTCTTGATCGGTGTCTTCTGCTACATGGGTCGTGAGTGGGAACTGTCCTACCGCTTGGGTATGCGTCCTTGGATCTGCGTTGCATACTCTGCACCGGTTGCAGCTGCTACCGCAGTATTCTTGATCTACCCGATTGGTCAAGGTTCCTTCTCTGACGGAATGCCTTTGGGTATTTCCGGTACGTTCAACTTCATGTTCGTATTCCAGGCTGAGCACAACATCCTGATGCACCCCTTCCACATGTTGGGTGTAGCGGGTGTATTCGGTGGTTCCTTGTTCTCCGCAATGCACGGTTCTTTGGTGACTTCTTCCTTGGTTCGTGAGACCACTGAGAACGAGTCTCAGAACTATGGTTACAAGTTCGGACAAGAAGAAGAGACTTACAACATCGTTGCAGCTCATGGCTACTTCGGTCGTTTGATCTTCCAATACGCATCCTTCAACAACTCCCGCGCACTGCACTTCTTCTTGGGTGCATGGCCGGTAGTAGGCATCTGGTTCACAGCATTGGGCATCAGCACAATGGCGTTCAACCTGAATGGCTTCAACTTCAACCAGTCCATCCTGGATTCACAGGGTCGTGTAGTAAACACCTGGGCTGACGTATTAAACCGTGCAAACCTCGGCTTCGAAGTAATGCACGAGCGTAATGCGCACAACTTCCCTCTAGATTTGGCTGCGGTAGAAGCTGCTCCTTCCATCAACGGCTAGGAAAAGTTTCGCAGTCTCATTGATAGATGGGTCTTGTGATTAGCTAAATGAAAGGCACCTCAACTCGGGGTGCCTTTTTTGTTCGATTCCAATGGGTTAAAAAGCCTTTAAGAGCCTGAATTTTTGAGATAAAAGCGATCGAAAGGAATTACTGGATTATTGTGATCGCGAGTGTCAAAGCGATAACTGGTGACGCTTCCGTCCGTGCTGTCGAAAACGGAAAAAACGGTGATTTGATTACTGGCAACAAACGGTAAAAATCTGCCTGTTTGATCGCTAAGAGGATTGAGAGTTGGTACGATTGGCGATAGTCCATTTGGATCACCAGTTGCCGCATAGGGAGTGTTCGGTGGGATAGCTCTGGGTTTGAGATCTTCCCAATGGGCGCCGTAGCTGTTGCCCACATTGGATGTTTCGAGAAAATGCATCCCACTTTCACTTTGAAACCGATTCCACAAATGGGAATGACCATAAAAAACGAACTGCACTCCGGCATTTTCGAGCAGCGGAATCAGATCGCGAATAATGAGATCTTGCTCCGGCGGATAGAAATAGGAAATTCGGGTGGTTTTGTCCTGTTCCGTTTCTACCTGTTGCTGGGGATGGGTGTAGGGAGGAACGCCGTTACCGCCGAGGGTATGGGGCGGATGATGCAACATCACAATTTTGTACTTGGCTTGCTGAAATTCTGAGCTGACAAGCTCATTGCTCAGCCATCGATACTGGGGAGACCCAGCTTCAAGAGATTCAAAAATATGCTGCCCAAAGCCCCATTTTGTTGGATCGTCTAACTGGGTATCGTTTTCTTTGTAACGACCTTTTTGATTCGGTTCTAAGGTCGGAGACCGCCAAATTTGCGTAACGTACAAGACAACCAGGCGGATATCGCCAAAAGTAACGGCATAATAGTCGGGGGCGTCGAAGATTTCCCGATAGCTGTCGGCGTTAAAGGAATTATTTTTGAGGTTTTCTGGAGTCTTGGGGTCGAGGTTCAGATATTTCTGAGCGGCCCATCGAGGATAGGCATCGGCAAATTGACCATTGAGATCTTTTTTTGAATTGAGACGACCCATTACTTCATGGTTGCCAAGGGCCGGAAAAATAGGCGTAGCTTGAAGGATTGCTGCTCCTCGATACGTTTCGCCATGAAGTTGATAATGAGCGCGACCTTGTAGACAAGGGAAAAATGCTCCCCCCCTTTCATCGTCAAACCATTCTGAAGCGCGATCAGGCACGTTAGCCAAATCACCTGCAAAAAAAACGCTATCAAAGCGACCGATCGCTGCTGCTGCTTTTTCTAAGTTCGCCGCGACCATTGGTTTGAGCTGATGGTCGGAAGTCAACAAAATTTTGAGCGGTTGCCCTGGTTTCGGCGCAGCCTGCAATTGGTAAATTTGGCTTTGGAATGGAGCCTGTTGATGTTCTTGTAAGCTGCTCACTCGATAGGAGACCGATTGACCGTCAGGGAGTTGCTTTGCGATCGCAACATGTCGCCAGACGTCTCGGGTGGTAATGGTGGCAGGAGGGTTGGGAATTTTAGATTTCGCGTCTTCTCTCAGTTTGGAGAGTTTGGTGGTGGTTGCGATCGCAGAATTTTCTAAGTTAAGACCGTACTGCAAAATATGTTGAGTACCGGGAAATTCGGTAAACCAAACAACCTGGACAGAATCAGCAGTGGGATGCAGAAGAAACGGTTCGCTGAGGAGCATGGACGATGCGGGAGACGAAACAGACCAAGAGCTCGGTGTCAGCAACAGCGCTAGACCCAAGCCGATCACTCCGATGATAAGGGGCTGTAGCGGGAAATAATGTAGACGAGACTGAAACATCCGAACGGAAACCCATTAAGACACGATTTTTAGTTCCGATCCTGCCTGGGTTTTCGTAATTTCGATGCGAGTTTGAAACGCTTCTTTAAACTGTCGCATGTGAGTCACGGCTAAGATGCAGGCAAAATCATCTGCGATCGCATTAATTGAGCCAATCAAGCGATCACAGCCTTCAGGATCTTGAGTGCCAAAGCCTTCATCGATCACCAGCATTTGTAAAGCTGTCCCAGACCGCTGGGCGAGTAAGCGGGCTAAGGCGAGGCGAATTGCGAAGTTCACTCGAAACGCTTCCCCGCCGGAATAGGTTTCATACGGTCGAGTTCCCTGAGCATCGGCAATGAGAATATCTAAAGTCTCAATCCACTTTTGACTTTTCCGGGGCCGACTGCGACCTGCCCTTTGGGTTAGGAATTGGATGTGTAGCTGGTTATTACTCAGGCGACTCAAAATCTGGTTGGTTTCTGCTTCGAGTTGGGGCAGGGCGTTTTCAATGGTTAGCGCCTGAATCCCGTTGCGACCAAAGGCTTGTTGTAGTGCGTCGTAAACTCGGACCTGTTTCTTGAGGGCGCCGATCCGAGTTTGCAGAGTTTCTTGCTGTTCTCGGAGGGTTTCGAGCTGAGACAGTTCTTGTTCTTGTCGGGCCTGTTCCGCGATTAAGTCATCTAATTGCTGCCGTCGGGTTTGGATGGTCTGCTCCAGCATTTGGATTTCGCCTCGCCGATCAGCAAAGGCTTGCAATTTGCTGGTTAGGTTTTTAACTTCGGTCAGGAGCGTTTGATGACGCTGTTGGGCTCGTAAACGCAGCGAATGGAGCTGATTGAGTTTCTGATGCAGGCGAGGCAGGGCTTGGTGGGCTTTCTGAAGTTGTTGATGGCGTAGTTCGATGAGATGATTTTGCTGCAGTGTGGATTGAACCGTTTGATGATGGGCCGGATCGTACGCGAGTTGTTCACAATAATCGTCCAAGCGCTTGAGATGCTGTTGCCAAGGGGATGATTGGCGCAGGGCGGTCAGTTGCTTCTCTAGCTGTTGTCTTTGGGCTTCTAAGGTGGGGAGTTGGGCTGCAAATTTGGCCTGTCGTTTCTGAGCGTCTTCTAACTTGTTGAATTTGATTTCAGCCCAGCGCCAGCGTTCGACTTCGCCGCGCACGAGAGCGTGGGTTTGTTCGTCGTAGGCTAAGGAATTCAAAGTTTGTTCTAGCTGGGCCAGCTCGGCCTGTAGTTCTGGGGCAAAGGTCCGACTGACCAGGGCTTGCTCAACTTGCTTCGATTCCTGTTTGAGCGCTTGAATCTGTTGATGCAAAGTACTCGTCGCTTCTAGCTTGGCTTCTAAATGTCCCAACTGCTGTAAATAGGAATCATGGGAGGACAATTCTTCTGACAATCGGCGAAACTCAGCCCGTAAAACTTGTAATTCGCGATCGCAAGCGGCCATTTGTTCGCGGAGGGTGAACTGGCTATTTTGCAAATCTTGGTGCTGTTGCCGCGTTTTTTGCAGCACATTTTCGTGAATGGCGGCAGCTAAATCTTGCTCACAAAGCGGACAGATCGCCTGGGGACTTTCGAGCAGAGCAAGCTTTTGGGTCACTTCCTGATAGCGGCGCTGACATTGGCGCTGACTTTCTTGCAGCCGCTCCCGAAATTTTTGACGCTCTAAGCCTCTAGCTTCTAATTGCTGGCGATATTCACGCTTTTCATTTAGCTCAGCTAATGTCGCTTGCATCGTCTGTACAGATTGAGCGACTTGCGGAATTTGAGCCAACTCAGTCCCGAGCCGGGATTCATTAACCTGTAACTGCTCCAGCCGTGCCGATAGGCGAGCACTCTGCTGCTCGACTAAGGTGTGTAGACGCTGCTGTTCTTGCAATAGGGGCGTAACCCGATGATGCAGTTGATCAAGTTTGGCTAAGGACTGACGTCGCTCCCGTAGTGTTGCGATCGCAGTTTGAATTTCGGGGGCCTGTTGCAGTAGGGTTTGATTTTCGGCTTGTTGTTGTTGTAAGCCCGTCATTTGGGTGGTGACTGCTTGAATTTTGAGTGTCAGCTCCGTTTCTTTTTGTCGCAGTGTTTCTTGCTGTTCTTGGCGTAGGGCTTGGGCTTGCTGCCAGCGCTCGGCCTTTTGGGTAAGAAGTTGCGCTTCGGCTCGCAGGTGCTGATAGGTTTGGTAATCCTGACTAATTTTTGCGGAGTGGGTGAGCAATTCTTCGAGCTGTCTGATTTCTCCTTGCAAATCCTGACAGTCTTGGGCTCTGCGATCACATTCTGTTTGCCAGGTTTGTTGCTGCTCTTGTTGCCAGGTGAGCTGTTGCTGCCAGCTTTGGCGCTGAGTTTCGGCGAGTTTTAGGGTCTGCAAATGCTCACGACTTTGCGCTTGCTGGTCTTGCCGGGTGGCTAAGCGCGCTTGGGTTTGCTCTTGGCTGGCGGCCAGATCGGGCTGTTGAGCTAAACGCTCGACCAGAAAGTTCAGTTGTTTTTCTAGCTCTACAACCTGCCCCTGGAGGGCTTTCCCTTTGTCTTTCGCTTTTTGGGCGAGGGTTTCGTAGCGATCGAGCTTTAGTAAGGCTGCCAAGATTTGTTTGCGTTCAGTGGGTCGCCGCAACATAAACTCATCGGCCCGACCCTGTCTTAAATAAGCCGAATTGATAAACGTGTCGTAGTCCAGATGTAAAACGGTATTGATCTGCTGCTGTGTCGCCCGAACACCTTTACTATTCAGGGAGCGATAATTTCCGCGATCGCAAATCTGAAACTCTAGTCCGCCACTCCGGCCCCGCTGCCGAGTACGAATGACCCGATACACTTGGCGATCGTATTCAAATTCAAAATCAACCCGAGTGTCTTGCTCGCCCCCGTAGATGGCGTCATCTTCAATAGCGGCGCGACATTGACCCCAGAGTGCCCACGTGATGCCTTCGAGTAGAGAAGACTTCCCGGCTCCATTAGCCCCACAAACGCACGCCGTATGCAGCCCTCGAAAATCCAACGAGGCGGTTCGGTAGCTCAAAAAATTCTTCAGCCTTAGTTGCAGTGGAATCATGTAGCTGTGTCTTCCAGCACACAGGAGCTAGCCCAATATTACAGTACAGATGAACGTTAGAGTGCAAATGTACCGGTTAAAACGGTCAGCAACTTGGTGATCGATGTATCGATGTTCTATCTAGAGCGTCATCAACGACTGTTTTTAAGACCAAAAGTGCCTTGCGCACAGATCTTCTTCTGTATTGGAATCGGAACTAGGACATAGATCTACGGAAATACTGAAGCTAACCGGAGACTTAAAAGCGAGAAACTATCTGGACTACGGCTGAGGGGAAATAATTTGCGAGTGCAGACATTTGCCAGGCTGATTCACCTCGAATAGCTGCAATGAGGAAAACTAACGCGAAACAGACCGCAAAAATGAGTCCTAATAACACCAACACAAACACTTCTCCAGCGGATAACGGGCGATCACTCGGACCTAGGTACATTGAATCAGGCGCAGATTGATTCTGCTCTGTGCGTATGTAAGTCGGTGCTTGGATTACGTTCAGCCGAGAAAACCCAATTTTGAGATCGTAGAGGGCTCGGCGTTCCGGGTTACTTAGCGTTGCATAGGCCTCATTGAGCTTCACGAATTTAGCCTGTGCTTCGGCTGCTGGCAGCTCGGTTGTATCTGGGTGGTAAAGCTTACTTTGTCGCCGAAATGCCCGACGAACCTCTAGCGCAGACGCCATCGGGTTAACGTCGAGCACTGCATAATAACTGCTAGCGAGCCTTGATTGAGGCGATGGTGACGTTTCGGAGGACATGAGACAAATTCTCAATCCAGCTTGTGAGTTGAAACGTATTTTAGCCAAATCCACCGGCGGAGGCCCGCAAGGAATTTAATTAAATGTTCATCAGGTTAAATTCAGTTTCGCTAACTCGACTGTTGCGATCAGAGTTTGAATATCCGCGCAAAGTGCTCTTGAATTCGGCAAAACCAGTAAATTCTTCGTCAAGATTATCCGAGGCGCTCATTCAAAAGCGTCAATTCAGATCCTTCACAGGAGTGAATTAATGGATGTCCTTTGAATTGAGTGTCTTTTGATACAAAATAGTAGCTATTGGCATCTACATTCGTTAACTAATGGGAACCACAGTCCTGCTCAAACCGTTTGAGGAGCAACTAGATTTGACCACTGCCGACAACGACTATTCGTTTTGGTTTCAACAAGCCAGTTGGTTTCTCGATCAAGAAGACTACGAAGCTGCCGGGCGTTGCTGTGGTAGGGCTTTAGAACTTCAGCAAGATGATTACTGGCTTTGGTATCTGAGAGCAGAAGTGTTGCTCAATTTAGGTCAACCCGAAGGCGCGATCGCCAGCTATGAGAAAGCCCTCGCCATTCGTCCTCGTGATTACTGGAGTTTTTATCACCGAGCTTGGGTTGCGATCGAGGAAATAAACGATTTTGAGTTAGCACTTAAATCCTTAACCGAAGCCGAGAAAATTCGTCCCGACGATTATTGGGTGGCCTATCGTCAAGGCGACGCTTACCGACACTTAGAGCAGTACAAACGGGCTCTCGGCAAATACATCTACGCTCAAGCCCTGCGCCCAGGGGACTACTGGAGCCATCATCGCCAAGGGGACTGCTGGCGACATCTACAAGATTATTCTTGTGCGATCGCGTCTTATCAAAAAGCCTTAGAAATCGATTCCGAGGCCTTTTGGGCTTGGTTTAGGCAGGGTGATGCTTGGCGCTGTTCAGAAAACTATGCTGAAGCGTTTAACTGTTACGACAAAGCAGTCAACCTTGATCCCAAAGACGATACCGCCTGGTACAACCTCGCCTGTAGTGCCGCCCGCAGCGGAAAATCAACAGATGCGATCACAGCCCTTACTCAAGCCATCTCTCTCAACGAAGCCAATATTCCGCTCGCCCACACTGATGACGATTTTGCTGCGTTACTCAGTTTGTCGGAGTTTCAGCGATTGTTAGTAAAGTAGTGCCCGATCAAATACGAACAATATGCCCAGAAAGGGGCTTCATCGGACGTCAAAAATAGCAGCGACCGAAATATTTGCGAAAAGCGAACTTAACTGACCTTTGAAGCAGAGCGCTTAGCGGCAAATCCCATCAGAACAAGGGACGTAACCAAGAAATCGGTTCGCTATCCACCGGCACCGGATCGCCCACAATAAAATCGTCGAAGCCAGAAATCTCACCAAAATCGGGTGTAAATTCAATGGACGTGTAACTCTGGTCAAAGTCAATCAAGCCATAAAAAAGCAACGCATTCTGGACACTCGTAACGCCATTTTGGTTAACGAGCGAGTGAGGAACTTCCAGCTCAAAAGGATTGCCGGCGGTTGGTGTCAGAGTCAACCGAAGACGTACACCATTGCTTTCGCCCAAGTCTCGACCGTAAAAACCGAATGCAGAGATCGGAGACGAAAAATCTAGTCGAAAACCCAGAATGTTGCTAAACAAAAGGGTTGGGAATGAGGTTGGGCCGGTGTCAGGTCGTCCAAAATTGACTCGCACCCCCACTGAAGATGAGAGCGAAGGAGATTCAAAGAAAGCCGCTTCCGCCTGAACCCCATTAGCAGAGTCCAGAAATGTCAGAGTACTCGGCAACACCCCTACGAGCCCGCTTAACGTAGGAACGACCTCGGCATCAGGTCCAAACCCGTCAAAATCTTCAATGCCCACGTCCACTAAATTAGACAAGAAATCCCCCTGAGCCGCGACGGCATTCCCATCCAACACAGGACCAAGACCGGGCCGATTTGCCCCAATATCGAGGTCCTCCCCAAAGAAAATAGTGGGTGCACCATTGGCCGATCCAGCCCAACCCAGAGCAAAAAGAGAACCCAGCAGTAGCGTCGAATAAACCTTCATAATTCGCCTCCAGAATACCTAAATCGATAAAAGCCGACCTTAACAGCGGTATCGCCGGAGGGTTGGTCTCCGCCCATCAGTGCTAAACAAAAGTCATGATATTGATGTCCCAAAGACGATCTGTATTTACTAATGTTTGTTATTCAAACGATGCCCACTTAGCCTCAATAACTTGTCCCAGCAAGCGTTCTTCGCCATAGTCACGGAAATAAAGGACATTTGATGGGTTAACTTGGCGGAGTCTCCTGAGACTGGGACGGATTTTGCCAGTTTGCAATTTCTCGTTGACGCGATCGCGCAATCACCAAACAATCATCCGCAACATCTTTCGTAACCACGGACCCGGCCGCAACGGTCACCCCAGACCCCAAATTAACGGGCGCAACTAACACACTATTGGCGCCAGTCTTACTGCGATCACCAATCACCGTGGCATGTTTTTTGTAGCCATCGTAGTTAGCGGTAATCGTCCCTGCCCCCACATTGACGCTCTCGCCGAGGGTGGCATCGCCCAAATACGCCAGATGAGCCGCGTTGGTTTCCGCTCCGATCTTGGCCTTCTTAATTTCGACAAAATTGCCAATCCGACAGCCTTCACCCACTTCTGCCCGACCTCTTAAATGCGCATAGGGTCCGATGCGGGTATCATTCGCAACGCCACTATCGCTAACCACCGAATACAGCACCGAAACATTGGTGCCCAACCGACTATTTTCAATCAGACTTCCCGGTCCTAAACGGGACCCAGCACCGACAACCGTATCCCCGCGCAAATGAGTCCCGGGCTCAATCACAACGTCCGCACACAACTCAACCGTGTCATCAATGGTGATCGTTTCCGGTGAGATCATGGTGACCCCAGCTCGTAACCAGTCGTCTTTGATGCGTCTAAGCAAGACGGTCTCCGCCCGACTCAACTGAAGCCGATCGTTAATGCCCGAAATCTCTTCGTAGTCGCCCACATCTACTGCCATCACTGGATTTAGATGCGCGATCGCTTCAGTCAAATAAAATTCATTTTGCTTATTGTTAGAAGACAGCTTCGGCAGAAAGTCTGCCAGCTGCCCCCAGTCAAAACAATACACTCCTGCGTTAATCCGGTCGTTCAAACGCTGTTCTGGGTTGCAATCCTTATCCTCAATAATTTCAGTAACAATTTGGCGATCGCTACAAAAAACTCGTCCATATCCTTTGGGGTCCGGTAGTCGTGCCGTTAAAAGGGTCGCAGCATTCCCTGCCTGCTGATGAGTTTCTACCAACTGCGCGATCGATTCGGGCCGCAGCAGCGGCACGTCCCCATTCAGCACCAATAACGGACCTTCATAACCCTGTAAATGGGGCAGCAATTGCTGGACCGCATGACCAGTACCGAGCTGTTCGCGTTGCTCTACAAATTCTAAATTCGACAAATCAGCAAGGGTTCTTTGCACCAGCTCCCCTTGATAACCCACAATCACAAACTGCCGCTCCACCTCAATGGACTGGCAGCTTCGCAATACTCGTTCGACAAGGGTCCGCTGTCCAAGCCGATGAAGAACCTTCGGCAGACTAGACTTCATTCTTGTGCCCTTACCCGCTGTCAATATTGCGACTGCTACCATCTTTTCCGTGCCGTTGCTTCGACAGGAGTATACCGCGTTCCCTCAGATCCAGATCAAAGGATTTCTTTAAAGTCCAGCAACCGTGAATATCGCGAACGCCACTTCTGTCAGGAGCGAATTGTGTGCCAGAACGTCTAGCGTTTAGCGACTCTAAATCATGAATGTTCTTGACGTTCTGGCAGAGGCCCTAAGTGTTTTTCTCCCTCAATTCGCTACTCAAAATCCAACTCCCGACGACCTTCCAAGGCCCGGGCTAAGGTCACTTCATCGGCATATTCCAAATCCCCACCAATCGGCAGACCGAACGCAATGCGGGTGACCTTTGTAAATGGCTGTAGCAGTTGTCCTACGTATAGGGTCGTGGTTTCTCCCTCAACGCTGGGATTAACCGCCAAGATCACTTCTCGCGGCTGAACTTTACTGACTCGCCGTACCAAGGACTCAATACTTAATTGCTCAGGTCCAATCCCATCCATTGGCGAAATGACCCCACCCAAAACATGGTACCGACCCTTATATTCACGGGTTTTTTCGAGTGCAATCACATCGCGGGGGTCGGCTACGACACAAATTAGTGCGTCATCCCGCTTAGGATTTCGACAAATTTGGCAAATTGATTCAGCGGATAAATGATTACAAACTTGACAGACGCCCACTCGCCGCTTGGCGTCCAGAATAGCTTGGGCAAAGTCGGCAACTTCTTGATCAGGACGCTTGAGAAGGTGTAGGGCTAAGCGTTGGGCTGTCTTGGGACCGACTCCCGGAAGTTTTTGAAATTGTTCAATGAGGCGGGCGAGGGGCGGCGTATAAATCGAACCGATCTCCTTAAATGTCTGCAGAATTAGATCATCAGACTACCTCGTTCTTTCTGTATGCCGCCCTAACTGCCGGGATACCAATCTACTAACGTCTCCAAGACAAAAGGCAGCGCCAACAGGCTCAGTTTCATAACCCAGGGTGCACAACAGAGGGTAACAACAATCGCCAAGACTGCGATCACACCCAAAACAGGACGAACCACATCTTCTTGAGTTTTCAGCGATCCTAACGTCGCGACGGTTGCTACTACCAGGGAAAAGATCGATAAAACCAACATGGAGACCAATTTTCGTATTTACTCATCGTTGCCAATCCAAAGAAGATTTCCAATCACAACAAAATCCAACGAATTGTTTGGAAAAATCCCGGAAAAAACTGAGATCTCAGGGGCGCAACGGTTCTCGCCATGTAAATAAATGTAACAAGATCTCTCAGGAAGTGTCAAATCGGCGGGGAGAATTTGTGATTCCAAATTCCTGCCAATCGCGGAGACTGACTGAGCCACGTTGGACAAACAGGTTAGTCATCGTTTAGGTGCATAGCCATGTTTGTAGTCTTCGCTAGATTGCTTTGGAGATTTCAACTGTTGAGTTGCTGGCCCTTGAAGCGTCCTGGCACACAAGTTCTTCTCTTATGCGGAAGTAGCCGCTGCCAGATATCAAAAGAGACAACTTATTTTTATTGAACACAGTCCACAGTCCCGCAGCCTCTGGCAAACAGATTGAGCTTCCTCTCCGAAGTCTATATTGGACCTCTCGCGACATGTCTCAGTCAATCATTGTTTACCTCGCGAAATTCTTTTTCAAGCGTGGAACTCCCCTCTAGGACCCCAGAAAACTCCGGTTATTTCTCTCTCCGCTGATCGATATTTTTCGCCATCGTTATCCACGAGTTTCGACCTGCCTTATATGAAATTCTCTACCTTCGGCAAAAAAGCCAGCCCTTGCCTCTCTTATTAAGAATTAATACTATTAAGTGTCACGGAGTTTACCGGGTAAGTTTACATTCGCTTTAAACACAAAAAGGCTAAAGTCCTTTTGGGCAATGACTTTATGGACAAAAATGTGTTCACTCATTTTTGGCAGGAAGCGAAGCTTTTAGGGACTTCACTGGGGTTCGTAAAAGCCTACTTACCGCAGCTTATTGACATTAATTCCTGTTTGGAGCAAGCTAAAGCTAATTCACACAGCTTTAAGAACTAGTTGTTCCGGCGGACTTTCTTGTCGATTTTGGCAAGAGTTTCTGCTCAGTACTTTCTAGTGCATTTAACTGCAGACTCTTTAGGTCCTTCTTCTCGTTGTCTTCAACATCGTTTGTTGTACCTAATGCAATTGCCGCTTTTATGAAGGGTGGATTGCACGCCCAAACACTAGAGCAAGCAACTCAACGTTAGAGGTGCTTGGAGTGCTTTGGCAAAAATTGAATTGACGATACGGAACTTACGTTAAAAATCTCATTTTTTGAATTAGGAGAAAAGTATGTCAGGTCAAACAGGAGAACGCCCTCTGGGGGATATTGTTACCGACCCTCAATTTTGGTTACTACACATCGTGAACTTCCCCGCTGTCTTTATTTCTGGATGGCTTTTCGTCAGTACCGGGTTAGCTTATGACGCATTTGGCACGCCCCGCCCGGATGAATATTTCCCTGTATCTCGTATTGAAGCGCCCATTTTGATGGAGCGATTTAAAGCGAAAGAATCGATTGAGCAATTTAAGGAAGAGCTTCAATCCCCAGCCCCTTCAATCAAGTAGTTGAATAGGAAAGATAACAATGACTACTAACGTAACTAATCAAGTTAATCAGTCGAAGCCTGACTATCCTATTTATACGGTTCGCTGGCTCGCCATCCACACCCTCGGCGTTCCTTCTGTCTGGTTTTTGGGCGCAATTGCGGCCATGCAATTTAACTCTCGAGGTCAACTGCCACCAAGCGGTCTCGAGATCCTAGCCGTGGATGCCCGAGTTTCCATTGTTTTGATTCCATTGGCGCTTTCCATTCTCTGGAATGTCATTAATTTTGGGAAGCCAACCATACATGAAATCCGCAAAAGCATCGGACGTCTAACCGGTTAGTAAAGCGAGTTAGAGATATTTTTCTAAAACTAGCGTTCTTTCTTGCTGCGATCACGGCTAGCACAGACATACACTGTGTTTTCGGCTCCAGCCAGAAGACTTATGCAGCAAGGTTTCTGTTGAAAAGTGAGTATGCCTGGTGATCTTGAAGTTAGAAACTCGATTGTCAAGATTGTGGCAAGCGTAATTATTTGTTTGAACGGTTGCCTGAACTAGGCTGTTTCGAGTGGGTAGTCTCCTTTATTTTTCTGAAGTTGTTCAAGCTAGAGCAATTTTCGCGATGCGGGGAGGACGCTACCTCAAAACAGCTCACTGATGGCTGGTTCGTACAACTCTTATCCCTTTGCCATCATTGCCGATCTGGGACTGTGTAGCGAAGGTCCAAATAGAGCTTCAAGTCGATCTTCACCAAGTAGTTCAGCAGAGTGGGAGATGTGTGCGGCTGAACTAATTAAGTGCGATAGGCTGCTCCAGAGCATGGTAAGGAGCTAGGCGCAGCCTTAAAGAGAGGATATCTATTTCACCAAGTTTGCTCATTGCATTGTTACCGATTGATGAGTCAGCTTGGCGAGAACGGGTCCACTTCGATAAACGACGAGATTAAGACCTTAAGTGAAGGTAAAAATGCATGTATGAGCTATCTGATTTGATTGACTTACGAGTGTTAATTGTGGCTTCCCCGATAACGTCTGCGATCGCGTGGGTCATGCTGGTTTTATCTGACCCCCAATTAGGGAATTCCTCGCGCCCCTATGATCGACGAAAAGGTTGGTATTAATTTAAATCGCCAGATCTAAAGGCGAGTTTGCTCAGACTATTTCCGGGAGACATCCTTGTTTCAGACTGCTTGCATGGAGAGGGGTTCAGCAAGCAGTTTTTCCTTATAAGTGGAGCGTTGGATTCACATAGGCTGACCGATGGGTCAGTACTGTCCCGCAAGAGGTCAATTTTGGACCCGTGTAATGGGCTTCCCTGTCAGAGTTTTGGCGGCGTCTGAGGATTCCGATGACATTAATACCAAGTGTCGGTTCCGATCAACGCGTATCAGACCCTCGCGCTGGAAATTCCCCAGCAAGCGTGTCACCGTGACGCGAGTGGTACCTATCGCATCGGCAATATTTTGATGAGTAAAGCGCACCTCCAGGCGCGTCCCGTCTTCAACTGTTTCGCCCAGTTCAGTTTTTAGCAAGTTCAACAGTGCGATAAGCCTTTCTTCTACTCGGCCTAATCCTGCGATCGCAAGTAACATTTCAGTCTGTCGCAGACGGCGCGTTACGCCGGATAAAATGCTGCGGGTTAGAAGAGGCGACGCTTCAATTTCTTCTAGGGAATACCATTTTAAGTACACTTTGCTGAGCGCACGGGCTTGATAGGCGCCCAAATTGGAGAACCAGCGACCAAAAAAAGTCAGGGGCTTAGCCCAACCCAATAGCATTTCTTCGCCGTGGGTCTGAAGCTGACTGAGTTGTACAATTCCGCAGGATACCTGCCAAATTCCTTGCGGCATCATGGGGATTGGATCTCTTTTTTCGAAAAAATGAAGTCGTTTGTCCTCCACTTCGTCATAATTGGTGCTTTCTGGCTCAGTTTGAAAAGATAGCAACATGGCTTAAGACTGATGGGTTATGAGCAGCTGTGTAGCTGCTAACGTAGTTCACGAAGGTAAAAATCAGGTAATCCCTAAGTTAAGTCGATTCGTTCAGGCGAGTTTGTAAAGTGGAGCCAAACGTTGCCATCTTTGAAGACAGGCAGGAACAATTGAGATTAAGAACATTCACACAACAGGCATTAAGGGTTTAACTGAGCGAGTTATGAAGCAATCTGTTGCGAATCTCCGCCAAAACTACCTCAAGGGCAATTTAAACAAAGACGATTTAGACTCCGATCCAATTACTCAATTTGGGGAGTGGTTCCAGGTGGCATTGGATGCGGATATCTTGGAACCGAACGCGATGACCCTTGCTACCGTAGACGAGCAGGGTTTCCCTAATGCCCGGATCGTGTTGCTGAAAGCCTACGATGATCGTGGGTTTGTTTTTCATACCAATTATCAAAGCCAAAAAGGAACTGAACTGGCTGCCAATCCTCAGGCTGCGCTCGTTTTTTGGTGGGGAGAACTAGAACGACAGATTCGAGTTCAAGGTTCAGTAGCAACGATAAGTCCCGAAGAATCAGATCGTTACTATCTGTCTCGCCCTCTCGGTTCCCAACTCGGCGCGTGGGCATCGGCGCAAAGTTCTGTCATCGCAGACGATCGTCAAGTGCTGGCTCAGCGCTATGAGCAGTTTCGGACCCAATTTGAAACCCACCCTGAACAAATAACCCGGCCACCTCACTGGGGAGGCTACCGGGTTAAGCCGAACCTAATTGAATTTTGGCAGGGACGCCCTAGTCGTCTCCACGATCGCTGGAGTTATCGATTGGTTGAGCAACAGTGGATCATTGAGCGTCTTTCCCCCTAAGTTGCCAAGTGAGCCTCTAAGAACCACAGGCGCTTATCGATAGTTCGCGAAATCTCGGTGTAAAGATCCGCTGTATCCGCGTCGCCCAATTGGTCTGTGAGGTCAATCGCAGCCCGAACATGTTTGCCGTAGGCGGCGTAAGCATCGGCTAGCGCGGCAATATGCTCGCTGCCTAACACGGCATCCAGCGGATATTCCGACAGTACAGACGCATTGGCAGCAACGCGCGCAGTGCCATAAGCGACTCCTGCTAGGGCGGTTACGCGCTCAGCCACCATATCGACGTACTCTTCTAGCTCTCCCGCCATCTCATCAAACAGCTCATGGAGTTGGAAAAAATCTAAACCTTTGACATTCCAATGAGCTTGTTTGGTCTGGGTCTTTAGATCCAGCGTCGTCGCCAAGGTCTGGTTCAATAACGGAACAACTTTTTCCCGGACCTCTGTTCCAAGATCCAAGCGAGTTTCATAGAGTTTGGTTTTATCTGTAGTCATAGTCATAGGTTTAGCCTCCAATTTTGCGGTAACTCATCTTTCCTCAAGTGAGGTAAGTAAGGCATGAATCCTGAGCAACGCTGACAAGCGAAAGGATTAATTACTAACTTGAATTCGGTCTGCTAGCGCTATTTATTCCGACGTGGCCAGAGCATGATGCTCACAATAGACTGAATAAGCACTCATTTAGTTGAGATTTAAGCTCAATCATTTGACTGTAACGGACGTTTCAAGTCCTTACCCGTAGGACCAAATCCCAATAAATTCAATTTAATTGATTCTCGTTCGAGAAAAATCGCTTGAGCGGTGAAGTTGTCTCACCCTATCGGTTGAGTAAGTTGGTTGGAGACATCAGCGAATGTCTGTAGCTATTTCTGCGAACGCCAACTGCTGATCGGTCCTCTCCCAAAGGCACATAGCTGCCTAGTAACGCTTCATCGCCCGCGCCATATCGCGCTTATCTTGGCGCTGTTTTACAGTTTCGCGCTTGTCGTGCAGCTTTTTCCCGCGCCCCAAGCCCAGACTCAGTTTGACCCAACTTCCTTTTAAATAGAGCTTGAGCGGGACCAACGTCAGTCCTTGTTGTTCCAGCTTGCCAATCAGTTTATTGATCTCTTTTTTGTGGAGCAGTAGCTTGCGGACCCGTAGCGGATCATGGTTAAAGTACTGGCTGCTGGCCTGATAGGGCGAAATATGCACATTAGATAGCCACGCCTCTCCATTGCGAATAAATGCATAGCCATCCCGCAAGTTCACTCGACCAGCCCGCACAGACTTAACCTCGGTGCCAACCAGTTCGAGCCCGGCTTCAAAGGTCTCTAAAATTTCGTAGCGAAAGCGAGCCTGACGATTATCGCTCAGTATTTTGACGCCAGTTGTGGTTTTGCCCATGGCAGATCGGGTTCCGCGTAGCTAGTTAATCGGATCTTCCATTATTAACTATTCAAATAAGCAGGTTACCCTCCCCACAATTTGCGATCGCGCAATCAAACCAAAATCTCGACTATCAGTGCTGGCTGCTAAATTGTCGCCTTGGATCTCAAAGCGATTGGGTTCTGGTTGTGACCTGACTCGTTTAACCAGCTGTACATCGGGTTGAAGTGGATGTTGAATAACCACAATTTCCCCCGGCGTCGGGTCTTGATTCTGGAACGCCCGAGGATCACATAATATTTCTTGTTTTGGATGAAGCGTCGGTAGCATCGATAGCCCCGACACCACAATGCGATTCCGGCGACCTAGAAGCCACCCACAAAACTCGCGCCAATCACAGTCAGGAAGTGCTGAATAATTTTCCATGATTTTTAGCCTTCGCCAGATCGCTT
>JBCDHF010000030.1:0-17936 GCA_038750375.1 Cyanobacteria bacterium P01_H01_bin.15 | reverse complement strand
TCCAGGCCAATGCCGCTTCATTTTTCAGCCAGGTTTATGCATTTGGTGACAGCTTGCTCGATGCGGGTAACTTATTCAACATTACTGATGGATTGGCCCCACCTTCTCCTCCCTATGCTCAGCGACAATCAAATGGTCCAGTCTGGGTGGAGTATCTAGCTACCGATGATTTTGGCTTAAGCCCAGTACTCTCTACTGAACTCCCTGCAGACGCGGGTGACGGTATTTATTTTGGAGTGGCAGGAGCTGGTACTGGTACTGGTAACTTGGCGGAACCGCTCTTAGTGAATACAGGTGCCCTCGCTCAAGTGGGTCAATTCGCTGCCTTGGGGCTTCAACCAGCTGATGATGCCCTCTTCATTTATCAGGCTGGAAGTAACGACATCTTGAACAACATCACCGGAAATCCACCTATTCCCAATTTGGTGATGGAGTCGCTGCCGAATACTGAAGAAGCGTTGAGTCGATTAGCACTAGGGGGGGCGAAAAATATTTTAATTAGTACCGTTCCTGACCTGAGTAAAACGCCTCTATTCAATCAATTACCCAGCGAGCAGTTGGCTGAGATTAGCGCTTTAGTCAATGCTTACAACGACCTCCTAGCGGGCATTCGAGAGCAACTCTCACTCGATTTTCCAGAGGTTCATTTCATTGAATTTGACTTCAACGAGCTACTGCTAGAGGCAATTGCAGACCCTAGTGCGTTTGGGTTTGTTGATGTGACTAACGCGTGCGTGTTTCCAGTGGGTACAATATCTTGCGACCTCGATGGCAACAACCCAACATTACCGAATCCCGATGAATTTCTCTTCTGGGATGGTGTGCATCCCACCACCAAAGGACATCAATTTATTGCTGGTGAAGCATTGAAACAGTTACATAAATCCAAAGCCGTACCAGAGTCTGATATCCCGATTGGATTGCTTACCTTCGGGGCTGTAGCGGCAGGGATCTCTCGCCATCATCGCTCATCAGACAATGCAGCTTAAGGTAAGAGGGGTTTGAGTACTAAAGGATACTGTTGGCGAAGTTAAAAAATAGACCCTATGTAGCCGGATTGAGCGCTGAAAATCGTGAGCTCCGAGTCTTGGCATGAGGAGATCCATCAAGCCAATTTGCTAGCCGTACAACGTTCATCGCTGCCGCTACAACAGTTTCTGTAAGTGAGTCTTGCCAGCCCGATATAGCGCGCTCGTCTCATCCCAATAACCCGGATACCTCGCGAGAGTGTACCTTCAATCCCCGTGCGTATCTTGTATCGAGATTTCGGCTCTGTTGCCTTAATAAGTTTGCAACAGAGCCTGCCGATAGACTCAGCTGTTGAGCGATGAAATCGGTGATTGCTTTTGGCACCTCTCTAGCGTGCTGATGAAATCGCCCCTCAGCCTGGAAGAATTTGAGAAGGATGGCAAAGCCCAGTCGATTCTGAGCGGTGTCGTTGGTAATCTCCTCCGGCAGAAGTGCTAGCTCTGATGGCATCAGCATAAACTGCTCAATCAGTTCCTAGGGTTTTTTGCACAACCTCTCAAAAAGGTATCGTTAGCGAAGAAACCCCAGACTGCGACATCTACAATTGAGCGGACAGTTTACCCACACTTTTTGGTACTCTCGCTTTTTAGCCAACCTGGCAAAAACCATAGGACATATCATCCTCTTTCACTTAGCCAAGCTGATCGAAAAGTGTCGTTGCAAATTGATTTGACTGCTGCCGAAGTCGTGGATTAGCTTCTCCTACCTGCTCAACTGCAATTCCAGCAATATAGTTGGCTAGAATTGCGGCCTCTGGGTCGATAGCCGATAAACGAGCTGACGCATCCATAATGCGCTGTGCCTGTTCATCTTCATTTCGAGCAAACCTAAATTCGTCCAAAAGTTGGTTAATAAAGGGCCCCAGTATCGTGATAATTCGAGTAACCCCGTTGCTTCGCCTAACTGTTCCCTGTGCAGCACGACCCGTCAGCGTCACTATCGTTGAACGAGTGGCTTGAGTACCAGTAATCGCACCTAAAACCTCAAACACCCTGAGAATAATATTGCCAGTTCTCACACTTGATACAGAAAGTGAAGAGAGCCCAACAGTTATGTCGACAACATTGAGTGCTACAGAACCTTTGACAGTAATTCCAATAGTTCCTAGTCCAGCCAGAGCCGGTACCGCAATTGCAGCTATTGTACCCGCCGCAGCACCGATAATACCTCCAAAGATTGCCCCCTTATTTCCATCGATGGAATACCCAACACCAACACCTACTAAAGTAGAAATAATACCAATCGAGACCTGAATTGTTGGCAAGCCAAAAGTGAAGCCCAACGTAATTTCCCCTGAGGGATCGATATTATTAACTGGATCGGAATTGGTGTAGAGATAGCGATGTAGTGTTATGGGATCTTGAATGAATCCCACAAAGGGATCCCGGCTGAGAAAACGACCCGTTGAGGTATCTACATAACGCGCGCGAAGATAAGTCAGACCAGCATTCGCGTCAAATTCCTCGCCTGTGAATAAATAGCGGTTGGGAGTATTTCCGGTAGAAGTCAGTATTTGACCAAAAGCATCGTAGAGATACCGGTCTGTTACAGTTCCATTCTCATTGGTTAACAGTCGGGTACTGCCTAGACCATCAACATGATAGATAGACTTAGCCGTATTGCGAATCTGAGCAATTAAATCCAAGCCATGGACGTACCTGACATCAACGGTGCGATCGGGACGGTACTCGACAAGGACTTGACTAAAGGGTCGATTCGCATCAACTAAGAAACGTTTCTCTTCACGATTATTGATTTCTCTTATTCGCTGCCCATCGCTATTATAAGCATATTCAATATCAAGTTCGCCGTCTCCATCTATATCAACTCCAATTAGCCTATTTCCCACATTCCAGATATAAGTCTTAGCTAATGTCCCATTGATAGTTTGAGAGATTTGGTTACCATTATCATCATAGGTATAAATTATTTCTTCATCCGGATTGACTTCGGAACTTAGACGATCGTTGAGATCGTAGTCATAACTGGTTAATCCCGAATTAGAATTATCTCGGCTAAGACGATTGCCGACTTCATCATAAGTGTACGCAACTGTTTCCACTGGTGAGGCTCCGCCAGACTCAAAAATTCGCTCTTCGATCAGTCTATAAAGCTCGTCATAGCCATACTCAACGCGACGTCCATCTAGTTCGTCAACCGCAATTCGCCTTCCAGTCAGATCTAACGTATAAGTAAAGCTGTCAATTAGGCTTTGATCGGGCGCAAAGTGCTCAATAGAAATCAGACGATTTAAGGCGTCATATGCTCTTGTTTCAAATGTCTGATTTGAGAACTCGGTCCGAATTAAATTGCTGTTGGCATTGTAAGTATAGGTCGTTGCATCGCCATTGGCTTCCGTGACGGTTTCCAAACGATTCAAGCGATCGAAAGCATAGGTTGTTGTTTCCCCAAAGGTGGTAACAGAAGTACGGTTGCCCGCATCATCATAGGTATAGGCGATTGCGGTGCCATCGGGATCGGTTCTAGAGAGCAAGCGGTCTTGCTCGTCGTATTCAAAGAAAGTGGTCCCGAAGCGATCGCTAATCGTTTCAACCAGACCGGCATCTGTATAGGTAAATTCAACAGTAGTTGTATCTGGGAATCGCCGGGTCATGAGTCGATTGCCTTCATTGTACTCAAAAGTAATTGTTTGACCATTAAAGTCCTCGAACGAAGTAATATTACCCACTGCATCGTATTCAGTTTCGGAGCGCTGCCCCAATGGAAGAATAACAGCCGTTTCACGATTCAACGCATCATACTCAAAGCGGGTGACATTACGGTTTCTGTCCCGCTGTGCGATTAAATTGCCAGCTTCGTCGTATGTATATTCGGTTCGCTCTCCGAGGGTATCAATGACAGCCGTCAATTGGTTGTTGTCGTCGTATTCAAAGGTTGTTGTCTCTCCTGCCTCGTCAATGCTCTGCTGCAAGCGGCCAGCTTCATCGTAAATGAGGTTTTGTTCTGCCCCATTTGGAAAAGTCGTTGCGAGTAAGCGTCCGGCATTATCGTATTCAAATTCAACTTTATTGCCAAGAAAATCCGTTTCGGCGACCACCCTACCGGCCAAATCGTAGGTAGTAAAAGCTTCATTTTCTAGCGCATCCCGTTCGATAGTTTGACGATTCAGCTCATCATACTCAAACTCAGTCCGGTTCCCCCTGGGATCGATCTCAGCAGTAATGTTTCCATTTGGATCGTATTCAGTGCGGAAGATCGGATTATCGGTTAAATCGTCTGGAGAGTCGTCCGCTAGAATCGTTAAAATTAAACGGTTCAAAGCATCATAGTCAAATTGAGTGACACGTCCAGCTCTATCAATCTCAACGACTCGATTATCTGCCGCATCATATTCATTGATCGAGAATGTTTGATCTGGGAAATTAGTACGGAGTAAATTTCCGTTGGCATCATACTCAAAGGACGTTCGGCGCTCTAAAGCATCTACTCTCGCCTCAACCAAACCCAACGCATTATATTCGATGCGAGTTATTCCCTCCAAAGCATCAATAATCGTAATTGGACGATTTTCTTGGTTGTATTCAAAGGTCGTTGTTAAAGTTTCTAACTCATCCCCGATGATCTGTTGTCGAGTCGCGGTCAACTGATTGCCATTGTCATCATAGGTGAACGTTTGCTCGTTCTCGAGGGGATCGACAATTCGCGTAGCGTATCCAAATGGATTATATTCCCGGGTGGTTATATTTCCGCCTGCGTCACTTTGGGTAAGGATATTGCCTGCGGTGTCGTAGGTCAAATCTACCGTCTTTCCGTCTGGATTGACAAGATGTTCAATATTGCCGCGATCGTCATAAATATATTGAGTGACATTCCCTAAGGGATCGATGGTAGCGGTGACTTGACCTTCGCTGTCATAGGTTATATTTCGCTCGTCTCCCAGTTCTCCTAGGATCCTGAGTACATTACCATTCTCGTCATAAATGAATGTTGTCAAGTTGTCTCGCGGATCGATCTCAGTGAGGATATTGTTGTTTTCGTCGAAGGTCCGCCTCCGGACGCCTTGGAGCGGATCGATTTCAAGCAGGATATTACCGCGATCGTCGTAAATGAATTGGGTCGGATTGTTCCTCGCATCAAAAACGGTTTGGGTGTTTTCATCTAAGTTAAAGTCAAATTCGACCGCTTCGCCATTAATATCTACTATCCTGCTGAGCCGTCCGTTTTCATCATATTCGCTTCGGCTGCCTGTACGCCCTAACGGATCGACGATCTCTTCGAGGTAGTGAGGCAGATCGCTCCGATAGATAAACTGGGTCATGTTATCCTCGCGATCGGTTACCTGAACCAGATCCCCTTCTAAGTCATATTCATAAAAAATAGAATTACCCGCTGGATCGATAATTTCTACGATCTGCCCTTGAGGATTTCTTCTAAAGAGAATCTCTTTGCCTGTGGAGCTGAAGATACCGGCGGATTCGAATCTTAGTTGGTTACGATTGCGATCGGTTGCACTGACAATATCGCCAGTAATTCCATTAATTTGATAGGTATTGCCATCTCTCGTTTCAAGCAGATACGCTCCGCCAAAGGCAACATTGGCTGGGTTAAAGGGAAGACTCGTGCCAAAACTAAATACTTGGTCCCCAGGTGCAATCGGAAGAATCGGATCTGTCTGGTTAACAAACAGATCGAAGTTCGGAACGCTCAGTTCGCTGGTGACGCCAGGATCGGGTTCGAAATGAGGCTTAAAGATTCTCAAGAAGTTCCCTTTTAGCCCCTCTTGTCGTTCGGGGCGGAAAGTAAATCCTTCCCTTCTGCCATCGGGGGTCGTAATATAAACTTTGGTTCCTACCTCAAAGGGATTGAAGATAAGGGAATCCTCTAACCCCGTCTTGGGAACAGTCGTTCGCAAGTCTGTATCGACGATATCGAGGCTCCAGCCAAAGCCAAAATCATTTTGAACATCAGCTTGCAGGCTGCTATATGTTCTCGTGACAGTAATGGGTATTCCAGACAGCGGTACAGAAAGATCGGCAAATGAGACTTGGAAGTTACCTAACTTGAGATCCCCTGCTACGTTGACAATCTGGTCGAGAATAGAAGTGTTGCCGCCCTCATCGACTGCCACTAAACGCAAGGTGTAGCTATCATTATTCAGCAAAGTGGGGTCAACCCGACCTAAAACACCATTGCTAACGGGTTCGGTGCTCCGAAATATCTCAGTAAAGTTCTGACTATCAAAAGGAGCTAGTTCTAAACTGTAGAACAATAAATCTTCATCTTCAACAGTTCCGACAACCTCAATTAGATTAGTAATAGTATCGCCGATACTGGGAGAGGCGATCTCAATGACCGGATTGCCGATAATGTTGGGATCAATCCCGATCAGTTGGACACTAACAATGGTTTCGTTACCTGCCAGATCAACAGCGATCGCAGAAATATCAATGGGTCCAATGGTTTCGACTAGGAAGCTAACTTCGCCATTGCCCCCTACCGCCAGCGGTTCTCCATCGGCTAATACATCCAGCGAAACGATACCCACATCATCAGTAGCGGTTGTCCGAATCGTCACCCGGGAGCCCACTTCAACCTGGTCGGAATCTAAAATAATGTCGATGATTGGGGCTTGAATATCTTGAACGACTGTTAGGGTAAACTGCTGCAACCCAGTACTTCCTAGGGGATCTCTCACCTCAATTGCTACTGCGACGGGACCGATATCAGCTTCAGTCGGCTGCCAGCGCAAGCGTCCTAGTTGATCGAGAGTCATGGTTTCTGAATCCGACTCTAGGAAATAGATCAGCGGATCGCCGTCTGCATCTTCCGCAACAACATCATACTGGTAAGTTTGTCCAACGACAATCAGAGAGGGCGGCTCGGACACAATTTCAGGTGCTTGATTATCCCCGCCAATTAAAATATCGAAGGTTTGGAATCCCCTTTCTCCACCCGTATCTTCAACTTGAATGGTGACAGTGGTAATGCCGACTTGATTGGCTTCTGGTGTCCAGGAGATCGCCCCAGTATCTTCATCGATCTCCATCCCATCAGGGAAATTATTTAGGGAGAAGTTTAGGGTTTGTCCCTCGGGATCGACCGCTGTTACGAAGTATTCATAAAACTCGCCCACAGCCGCCATTTGGGGAGGTAAAGAGGTAATGGCTGGGGATTCATTGACTGCTTCTGCAACGACTTGTAGGCTATAGCGCTGCAGCAAACGACCGCCTTGATTATCATCTACTGCAATGCTGACTAGGTTGCTACCCACTTGGGAACTATTTGGCTCCCATCGAATGACACCCGTGTCCGGATCGATGGTCATGTTTTCAGGAAAATCTAATAACTCAAAGGTTAAGCGATCGCCTTCAATATCAGTAGCTTCAAGGATATAGGTGTAAACTTCGCCGACAACTGCGGTGGTTTGGGGAGTGGAGGAAAATGTGGGCGGTTGGTTGGCGCCGCGTACGTCAATGGTAAAGGTTTGCGTGGCAATTCCCCCTTGGGCATCCTGGGCTTGGAGGGTGATGTTTGTACCGCCAAGTTGATCGGTTTGGGGAATCCAGCGAATCGTGCCGCTAAATTCATCAATTGACATGCCTTCAGGCGCATTTTCTAAACTCCACAATACGAGATCTCCATCCAAGTCTTCAGCTAGGGCGTCATAACGGTATCGGGTTCTGGCAGTGGCTGCTCTTAAGGGATTCGAGGTAATCGTCGGTAGTTGATTTGTTCCTTGACTGAGGACGCTAACAACAAAATCTTGAGTGACAACTCCACCTCGTCCGTCGGATATTTCGAGGGTCACCGAATTCGGACCAAACTGCTCTGGTGCAGGCTCCCAAATAATTAAGCCGGTTTCATCAATAGTCATGCCATCTGGGGCATCGGGGAGATCGAAGGCAAGAGGATCGCCGTTGGGATCCGTAGCTATGACTTGATAGAGGTAAGTCCGACCAAAGGTGATGCTAGTGCGAGGATTGGAGAGAATGACTGGCTCATCGTTGGGGGCATCCAGTAACACCTCAATTGAGAACGATTGAACTGCTCTCCCACCTTCCCCGTCGATCGCCTCAACGCTTATCACCTGAGATCCGAGTTGATCGGCCGTTGGGAGCCAGGTTAACCGGCCGGTATCTTCATCTAAGCTGACGTTATCGGGAGGATTACTGAGTCGGAAGGAGAGGCGATCGTCGTTGGCATCTTGAGCCCGAATCTGATATTCATAGGGACGATCGACTAGGGCCTGCAAGGATGGTGTCGAGGTGATCTCAGGATCGGAATTCAATGGGGCAACGTTGATTTGGTAGTACTGAAGATCAAAACCACCACGATCATCCCTGACACGTAAAGCGATATCAAAGGCGCGATCACTTTGGTCTGGGGTTGGCTCCCACACGACTTGCCCTGTTTGGGGATTGACGGTCATTCCCTCGGGGCTGAGAGTGAGTTCGAAGGCGAGGGGATCGCTGTTGGGATCTGCTGCTGTCGCTTGGTAGCGATAGGTTTGTCCAACTGTTGCATCTAGAATCGGAATGGAGGTTAGTTCTGGAGATTGATTGATTGGGGCTGGGGAAACCTCGACATCAAAGCGCTGAGTATCTTCTCCTCCCTGTCCATCAAGAACGAGAACTTCTAGGGTCTGGGTTCCTACTTGGTTCGGGGTAGGCAGCCAAGTTAAAGTACCGGTTTGTCGGTTTATCTGGGCGCCATCCGGAGTCGATCGGAGATAGTACGACAGGCGATCGCCATCGAGATCGGTGGCAGTGACTTGATAGACAAACTCTCGGCCGGCGCCAGCTTGAGTCGGTTCAGTCGAGGTAATGGTGGGAGCTGCGTTTGTTGCTCCACGGGTGGTTGTGACGGTAAACGCTTGGACGGCTGAGCCGCTGCGTCCGTCTTCTACTAGCAAGATAAAGTCTTCTTCTCCGGGGGCTGCGGGCTCCCAATTTATTAAGCCCGTTTGAGCATTGATGGTGGCGCCTTCCGGTCTATCTAGGAAGCTGTATGTTAGATCATCGCCGTCTGGATCGATCGCTTGCGCTAGATAAAAATAGTCGTTGTTAACGGTTACCGGAGTCGAACCTAATAATTCCCCTGTATTTGCTTCTACAAACAGCAGATCAAAACTGCGGGCGACATCATCGCCGACGATTTCGAGATCGAAGGTTGCCGATTCTCCCGGAGCGACACTCTCGATCACACCAGTTAAATTGGTCAAGTTCACTGCTGGATCGGAGGCCAATAGGTCAATATCGCGAACGGCGTTAAAACTCCCCCTGCGTAAGAACACGGCCGAGTCGTAAATAAAGTCAATCGTATCGGCGATCACGAGCTTAATACGGTTGACTTGACCGACATTGACATCTGCTTGGGCGGTTAGCACCGTCGTCAAGCCATCGTATGACACGAGCCTTTGGGCCGGGTCGTTATCGCGGAAGAAGTCCGAGTTGAGATTGCGATTGACAGAATTAATAGCGACGGCATCGGTGGTTTCTGGTATAAGAGCAATATTTTCACCATTCAAGAAGAAGCCAAAGACGTCATTAAACTGACTGCCAACAAATTCGTTATATTCCTCGGAAGCAAAAACGTATTCAAAACTAATTTGATTGGAAGAAGGAATAAAATCAAATTCTAGAACGGCCCCGTCATTAGTCCGATCCAGAGGATCTCCTGGGCCTGGATCGAGAATGCGATTGAGATCTTCATCGCCTGGGGTAAAGAATTCTGTGGAAGCAAAGGGTATCAGATTAGGACCGCTGGCAGATTCAACATCACCCGAGCTGAGGATAATGCCCTGTTCTATACCGATACCCTGAGCAGTGCCATTGCTAAAGGTCCCGGCGCTCATATCGCTGCCAGTAAAAGAAACGTTGGTGAACGTGACGCCATCGCCTACCAGAAAATCAACCAGTTCTGTTGGCGTTAAAGTCGTCAAATCTTCGATTTCTAGGGGAAAAACTTCTTCGACCTCAAAGCCATAGGCTATGTCACTTTCATCTGAGTCTCCCTCCAAAGCCAGAATATAAGTTCCATCAACAGGTAAAAAGATGGCTTCGTCGGCAGTGGGTTGTTCTCCATTGACTGTCTGGGAAGCTCGTAGAAAACGATTCACAATCAAAGTGCGATCGCCGGGACCGTAGAGATTGTAATGAGCATCATCGAGGTTGATGAGACTATTCAAGAACAATTGTTGTCCGGCTTCAGCGTTAAATCGGAAGAGATCACTTTCCCGACCTGGATTGAAAGTCCCCGCAAACTCTTCGGCTAGAGTTAAGGACGGTTGGGCCTCGACATCCAGTAATCGGAATTGATAATCCCCGCTCGATTGGTCGTTACCGCTAATAACCAGCCGGTATAATCCGCTTTCTGTCAGGGTCACGATTCGACTGTTGCTATCGACCGAAAAGAACGCACGACCGAGATTATTGATGGCACCGGATGGAAGGACCAACTCTGCTGTAATCCGTTCCTCGGCAGCGAACTGCCCATCAAAATAAAATTGCTGCCCGGCGATCGCATCAAAGGTGTAGACATGTCTGTCAGCAACTGTTGCTAAGGTATCGGCGATCGTTTCCCCAAACTCGAAATCTGTATTGATAAGCGTTTCGGGGGTTTGGACTTCTAGAGAATAGTTAACGGTTGCGCCAGGAGTCCGATCGGTACCCTCGATCGCCAACAAGTATGGACCGTCTTCCGGCAACGTCACTGTAAATAAGGCACTCAGGGCTATCGTTGCGACCAAGTTACCGCTAGGTCGGTACAGGCGAATGTTGCCTAGGGAACTGTCGCTTAGGTTCCTTAGTAGGAATTTCTCACCAGCGGTAGCGGTAAAAGTATACAAATCTGTGGCAAGTCCTGGATCTAGGGTTCCTTCGAGCAAGGGCGGTAGCGTATCTTCAAATTCGATCGCAGAGAGTTGGAACTGATAGTCAAAGTCTGTTTGTCGATTGCCCGAAATAATTAATTGATAGGTGCCGGTTTCCTGAAGGGTGATGGGAGCAAAGTCGCGATCGAGAGTGCGGTTAGTGATGGGGAAAAGTTCGCTGCGGCTGGGACTTAAGATTTGAAATTGTACGAAGCTTGAGTCTGAAAATTGACCGTCAAAATAAAGGGTCTCTCCGGCTGCACTGTCAAACGTATAGATTCGGTTATCGCCGGGCTGCACAAGGGTATCGGCAATAACGTCTCCAAGAGTTAGTGGAACGGTTTCTACTTCCGTTACAAAGGCGTCAAAGTCATAATTAATCGGAGACCCACCACCACTACCTTCAACAGCGAGCAGATAGGTACCGGCTTCTGGTAAAGTTACCTCAAAATTAGGGGCGCCAAGGCCCACACGAGTCAACGGTTGATTGGCTCGATCCTGAGGTCCGTAGAAGAGCAAGAGTCCGCCCCCGTCACTCCCTTGATTTTCAACAAACAGTCGCTGCCCAGCTGAAGCCTCAAAGCGGAAAAAGTCCGTTTCAAAGCTGGTTTCCAACGTTCCTGCTAAGGGTAAAGTGGCAATGTCTTGGGTGGGAAGGGCACTCAAATTGACTAAGTTGAAGTCGAAGGTTTCGTCAGGGTTGCCTAGCCCTCGCGCCGTCAAAGTATAAGTCCCCGATTGAGCAAGGAAGAGAGGACCAAAATCAGGTTCGAGATTAGCGGCTTCAACGGTTCCATCGGGGTTAAGCAAATCGAATTCTAGATCGTTTCTCGTCGCTAACGCATCAATATAAATGGACAAACCAGCCGGTGCATTGAAGGTGATTTCGCGCACTTCTCCGGCCGCAACGCTAAAAAAGCCAAAATCTTCCGGTGCGATCGCATTGTTATCGCTGAGATCGGCAACGATTTCGAAGTTATAGGTCCCGCCAACATTATTTCCTTCGATGACCAAAAGGTACTTGCCCTCTTGACGTAGTTGTTCTTCCAGGTCAGTAAAGGTGAGATTTTGGAAGAAGATTGTCTGATTGCTCGGTCCAAAAAGCGTTATGCGATTGTTGCCATTATTTTCTAAGTTGTTGAAGCGTAGTTGAACGCCAGCTTGAGTGTCAAATTCAAAGACTTGGCTTTCTCGGGCTGCTAAGACCCCGTTGAGAGCAGTTGGCAGCTCATTAAGGTCTAGAGATAGGAAATTCGCTTCATCAATCAGATTGAACTGGAAGTTGCCTGTAGCCCCTGAAGTGCCATCGACCGCAAATTGGTAAATGCCAGTTTCTGGTATGGTGAAAGGTCCAAAGTCGTCGTCCACATCTTGGTCAAAGAGAAGATCCTGGGAGGGCGTTATTAACTGTCCGTCAATCAGCGTTATGTTCTCTGGAGATTTCACCAGTCGGCCGTCATAGTAGAACCGATCGCCCCTCTCGCCCGCAAAATTATAAATCGCACGATCGCCTAATTGAGCTAGATTGCCTTCAACAGGGGTCCCAAGCGAAAGTTCTTGTAGATTGGTGTTGGGTCTGAGAACCTCAAAGTTAAACTCAAATGGCTCGTTGAGATTATTACTTTCAACGATCGCCGTGTAAGTCCCTGTGTCGGGGAGCGTTCGCTCAAAATTAGAGACATTCAGAGCTCTGTCTAGGATTTCATTATTTCCTGGTCCAAAGAGGGAAAGAGTCCCCAACGGATCGGTTCCCTGGTTTTGGAAGAAGAGACGTTCTCCCGCTATGCCAGAGAAACGGAAGATACCGCTCGCTAATCCCGGAGCGAGACTTCCTGTCAGACTATTTAAAGGTTCAGCGGGGATGGTTGCTAGATCAATCAAGTTAAATCTGTAATCTCCAGTAACCTGCCCCTGTTGTGCAAATCCCGTAACAACTAACTGATACGTCCCCGTCTCCGTCAGAGTAAATGGTCCCCGATTGCGGTTTAGTGCCTGTCCGTCTGCCTGTCCGGGGTTGATGAATAAACGCTGCCCGTCGGGAGAGATTAACTGGGCCGAAAAATCGCTGGAAGCCGTCGCCGTCTGCCCGTCAAAATAGAGTTGTTGTCCGGCAATACCAGAAAACCTGAAGATGTCAGTCTCCCCGGGGTTCGCGATCAGGCCTTCAACGATTTCTCCTAAGGTGATTGGGACAGCTGGGGTGATCGGTTCATTTGCGGAAATATTGACGCGGAAATTTGCTGGAGCTTGACTGCTGCTGTCAACCACCAAAAGATAATTGCCGGTTTCCGGGAGAATTACATTATTGCGAACAGTCGCGGAAAAAGTTGGTGAGATGAAGTCATCGTTGGGCTCGAATAGCGTAAACCGGACGCTAGTATCGCTTTGATCGGGGGTGAAAATGAGTTGCTGACCAGCGGTAGCGCTAAATGGAAAGACCAGATCTTCCAAGCCAGTGACAACTTCTCCCGTGTTTATCCCATCTAATGTCAGGGAGGGACTGTCAGAAACATTGCGGAAAATAAACCGATAGTCTCCCGTGCTGGTCGCTCCCGCCCCCTCAACGATGAGTTGATAAGTCCCATCTTGATTAAAGGTAAAGGGACCAAAGTCATTAGTCACAAAGGGACGCCCTACGGCCGGCAAGAAAATTTCAGTGCCATCTGGATTAAATAACGAGAACACCAGATTGCTACTACCGCCCAAACTATCTAAGTAGACTTTGAGGCCAGCTGGCGCGTCAAACTCGAAAATCTCTTGCTGTCCTGGTGAGATCACACCTTCGTTGAGAATATCGAATCCGGCAGGTGCAATGGGGCCCGGCTCTTCACTATTGCCGGGCGGCTCTCCTACATTATTAGACGGGGGCAAAGTGATGGTAACGGTTTCTTCTCCAACTTCATCTAGGATCAACTCCAGATCGATCTCATCTGGAACGACGTTTCCTTGACTCGGATTACTTAATCCAGGCAAGTTAAAATTGGTCAACGGGTCGCTAATAAAAATAGGATTTTGGTTACCAACGGCTGCCTCAACTGCAATTTGAAAAATCTGTGCTGATGTGCCGCCGCGACTATCATCCACCATTACAGTAATGTCATGACTGCCCAGTTGATTTGCTTGAGGCGTCCAAACAATCTCTCCCGTATTCGGCTCAATGGTCATCTCTTCGGGGAACTCGTCTAACACAAAGCTCAAAACATCCCCATCAAGATCGCTAGCCATTGCCTGGTAGCGATATTCTTGTCCTACATTGCCATCAACAATAGGGGTAGAGGTAAATATAGGAGGACGGTTGGGAATTTCCTCTACAACAGAAATTGTGAAGGCTTGTTCATCAAAACCATTACGCCCATCGTTAACACCGACTATGACCGTATGCCTTCCGACATCTTCTGGACCAATATCCCAACCCAAGAGACCCGTTTCCTCGTCAATGCTCATCTCTTCGGGCGCAAGTATCAAGCTATAAGACAGAACATCGCCATCTACGTCTTCTGCTGTTGACTGATAGTTATATTGGGTGCCATTCACCCCTTCAATATTTGGCTCGCTTATAAATTGTGGATTTTGGTTGAGTCGTCCCAAAAAGACTAGCTCATACTCAAACTGCTCGCCGCTAGGGTTGAAAAAGGTCAAGTTTGTAGAGCTAGTTACTTGTCCAGGGGCTAAGGTACCCTGATTGATCCGAGAACTCAAATCGTAATAAGGTAATCCGTTGGGGGTAAAGCCATCAATATCAATCACGCGAACGCTCGGATCACTTAGAGCATCCACCGCAACGATTAAGGGATTGTCAACTAAATATTGACCCTGATTTTGGACGATTAGCTCGGCGAATAGAGTATTTGTTTCTTCATTGAAAGAGGTTTGAGCATACTCTGGCGTCAAACTAGCGGAAACGTCTTCCAACAGCCCGAAATCAATAGACTCACCATCAAAAGTGGGGCTAACTGTTGGCGTTACTCCTGGAGGAGCCTCAACGTCTGCAGCAATAATTTCAATCCCTTCAATAGTAACTGCTGTTTCGGTATCAATATCGTTATTGATTAACCGTAGGCTCAAAGTAGCCAATGTGCCAGGCTCAATACCTGCTAAATTGAGGAGGACTGTTTGACTATCTACAGTTGTGCCAATCGCTGAGACGGGATCTTGTGTTTCCGTAAAATTAACGAAAGCATCTCGAGAACTTTCGATAACGTTCACTAACGAATTCCCCTCCGCATCTACCAATGCCGCTTCAAATGCGTCATTAATGGCGTTAGTGTCGGTCGTATCGAAGTTTAACCCGACCACATTAAAACTAAGCACAGATGGCTCGTTAGGAATGGTGATTGCGCGTTCCGCGCTCACTTGAAAATCGACACCTTCAATAAGCTGAATCGAGGTTTCTGATTCATCGTCATCTATAATTGTGGCAATCGCCTCACCAACGGCAAGTTCAGCATTAGCAACATCTGTCAGGGTAAAGGTGAAAGTTTCATTGTCTTCCGACAACCTATCTCCGATAATATTCACGGAAAACGAAAGCTCTGTTTGCCCAGGCTGAATCGTTTGCGTTCCATTAATGGCTTCGTAATCTAGACCCATTAATGCTGTGCCATCGTTTGTTGAGAAGTTGAACGTTACAGGCACCTCGGTGTCCCCAGTTAGGGTTACCGTGAACTGTCCAGGCGTTGTCCCATCATCTCCTTCCGTTAGGCTAAAGCCATCTACAGACAAGACAGGTAGAGGATCGTCGTTGAAAATCGTTCCTGTCGCTACTTCATCAAGAATATCCGCATTGATGCTTTCGCTCAGGGTTAGGCTAAATGTCTCATCCGCTTCAAAAGTGCCATCCCCGATAATCTCAACGACGATGAGTTTCTCAGTTTCTCCCGGCGCAAAAGTAAGCGTACCATTCACGGGAGTATAGTCAACCGCCGCCGTCGCGCTGTCCTCACTCGTCCTAAAGTCTACGGAAACGGTTGCTTCACTAGCCTCGGAGAGGGTGACCATAAATTCTGCCTGGGTCACTCCAACGTCCCCTTCATTCAGGCTAACGTCGTCAACGCTGAGAGTAGGTCGCCCTATGTCTGAATCATCATCCAGAATGACAGCAGTCGCACTTCCCGTTGAGATAGTCGCGTTGGTAATGTTACTCAAGGAAAGGGTGAAAGTTTCATCCCCTTCCATCGCCAAATCCCCTAAAATGGACACCGGAATCCTTAGTGTTGTCTCACCTGGCTGAAGGATTCGCCTGCCATTAACCGCTTCATAGTCTTCGCCCTCAGTGGCTGTGCCATCAGTAGTCGCAAAGTCAAAGGACACGGGAAAACTAGTTGCCCCCGCAAGGGTGACGACAAAATCACCAGTGACAGTCCCCTCATCTCCTTCTTGGCTGCTGAACCCCTCTACGCTCAATGTTGGCAGTGGGTCATCGTCTTCAATAGTAGCTAACCCTTCTCCATCAACAATGTTGGCATTGACCCCATTAAACAGACTAAGAGTAAATGCTTCGTCGTCTTCTTCTACTTGATCACCTAGCAAGACGACAGGCACTGTCTGAAGAGTCTCCCCCGGCTCAATCCTTACCGTCCCTGCTGTGGCCTCGTAATCTACCCCCGCGATCGCTGTTTCATCCGCAGTCACAAAGTCTACCGTCACAGGCAGACTACTCGGCGCAGCCAAGCTCACCTCAAAAGCCACTGCCGTAGACCCTTCATCTCCTTCTGATGCTGCGATATTGCTAACGCGCAGCTCCGGTTCCGGATCATTATCTATAATTGTCCCTAAAACCGATGCTGTTTGGACAACTCCATTGCTAGGATTACTCAACTCCAGAGTAAACGCCTCATCCCGCTCATCCAAAATATCTCCCACAATAGAGACAGAAACTCTAAGCTCCGTTTCTCCAGGTGCAAACGTCAATCGACCCGAAATCGTCTCATAATCCTCTCCCGGCGTTGCCGTTCCTGCTATCGTGTCGTAATCCACCGACACCACCTTAGCGCTTGGATTGGACAGAGATACCACAAACTCTGCCACAACATCCGCTTCATCTCCTTCGGATACGGTCACAGGGGCAACGGAAATTGCTGGTGCATCATCGTCATCATTAATATCAATGGCAATCGGATTGGTGACAATGTCTACACCGACCGGATTGGTGAACTCAATGAAAAACTGTTCATCTTCTTCATCAATAACATCACCCAACAAATTAACTGTTAAAGCCTTTTGTGTCTCACCGGGCAAAAATATGACGGTGCCGGTGCTTTGCTCATAATCCTCTCCAGCGATCGCAGTGCTATCTGCGCTATTGAAGTCAACCGTCACCGTATCTAAACTCGCAGTGGACAGTTGGAGCGTCAGATCGGCGGTACTGTTTTGATTACCTTCTGCGACGGTTAAAGGGGCAACAATCAATTCTGGAACCGGGTCTGGTTGTGGCGCTGGCGGCGGGGGTATCGGAGTCCCCACGGGGTTTCCAATTTCGACCCGAAACTCCAGATCATTGAAATCGCGGTCTCCGCCCTCCGGCAGATCCTCCCAGCTGTAGCGACCATCTCCCCGAGGAACAAAATGGGCTAACCCATCAGTATTAGCCTCTGGGAATGAAAACCATACTGGCACTTCCGCCCCTTCATTTACAATCGCTGAGCGACTACTATCCGCGATTAAATACCATCCATAAAAACTACCGCCAGGCAACTCTACTGTTGTTTGAAATCCTGGATCTGCTCCCTGTCGAAACACCGTCTGGGCTCTCGCATTCGATAGGGCAGCTTCTTGGTACCCCTCCTCTCCAGGTGCCAGCTCTCCAATGCGCCCTTGAGCATCGTCCACGATGAAAATGCCAAGCTCGTTTTCGAACTTCGCCTCTTTGCCGGTTAGCGACACTGTAATGGGCACGGTCTGACTTGCTACTCCAGCCAAACTTTGCCCTTCTGTGGCTACATACACCACCGCATCGTTGAAGTCTTGGTCGCCGCCTCCGGTCAAATCTTCCCAATTCAGACGCAGGATGCCATCATCAAACAGCGCGTCCCTGGCGTGGTCAACCCCATCGTCATTGGCACTCACGAGGGAGAAG
>JBCDHF010000029.1:0-18235 GCA_038750375.1 Cyanobacteria bacterium P01_H01_bin.15 | reverse complement strand
CTGAGATAGAGGCATTGTATATATGGGCTGCCGCAGCTTGAGCAACCAGTCAAGCAGGCGGATTTGCCAATCTAGCTTGTTCATCGCGTCATCTCTTCAACAATATAAAAGTCACTATGACATTGTTCAAGCAGATAGCTCTTGAAATCTGTACTGTCAGTTAAAAGAGAACACTCGGATGATAAAACTACTGCCAAGTTAGTGCCACAACTGAATTCAGGTCAACAGAATCTCATTCGAACAGCACATTATCTCGCGGGAATTGGACTTCAGCGATCACGTACTTTACTTTCCGAATTCCACGCACTTTCTCATCTTGAGAAAAATACCGGATCCTAAAATTCAAAATAATTCAAATGCGATCACATATTTTTTCAAACAAACCATACTTGATGTAGACATGATGGGACCCACAGTTAAAGCAGTCGTCACCTTTGTAAGGTGGAGGCTGCATGCCAGAACGCTCTAGAATTAGGCGACTTAAAATCAGAAGTGTCCTAAACGATCTGGCGAAGGCTATAAAATAAGGGACTAAAACACAGAGCGCTGGAGTCATGGTTCAGGCATCTATTCAACAAGTCTCACTGGAAGCATTTTTAACCATTCCAGAAACTGAGCCTGCCAGCGAATATGTTGACGGACAAATTCATCAAAAACCGATGCCCCAAGGCAAGCACAGTAAGCTTCAAACCAGCCTAGTGAGTCAGATTAATCAATGGGGTGCAGCCGAGCAATTCGCCTATGGATTCACGGAATTACGGTGTACCGTAGGCGGTCGTTCAGTCGTTCCAGATATTGCCGTTTTTGAGTGGTCGAACCTGCCTCTAGACAGCAGTGGAGAAATTTTGGGCCGCGTCGAGCAAGAGCCCGATTGGAGCATCGGAATATTGTCCCCAGAGCAAGCATTAACCCGTCCTATGGACAATCTTTTATTCCTTTTACAGCAAGGCATGTCCCTTGCCCTTACGCGCGAGTTATTTTTGCATTTTCAGCCAACTCTGCCCCCATAGCCTTGCACGACGCAGATCAGCTCACGCTTCCGAGCGCTCTGAATCAAAATCAACTCTCCTTCAGTCAGCTTTTTGATTTCCTCTATCTTTTAAGTCGCGAGCAAAACAGTTCCAGGTCATTAAAGTCCAGTCAACGTAAACCCGAGCCAATAGTAAGGATGAGTGAATGGTCGGGCACCCGGCGCTAATTCATTAGCAAAATACTCTCGGCTGAGTCTGACTTCCGCTTTGAGTCGTTCTGGCAGAATTTCTAATGCGCGATCACACCAAGCGACTAAACTCGCCTGGGTTTGATTTTGCAGCCAACGTTGCGTATTTTTCAGCGCCGCCACTGGTAACACTTGCTCTTCCAAAATTTGCCGGTAAAACTCCAGCACAAATAATGTATTTGCCTCCGATTCCACCGTCCACAAGGGCGTCAAAATCTGACTGGCTCCAGCCGAGAGAAAGGCACTTGCTAAACCCACATAGTCATCTGCGATCACATCGGATTCTTCGATTGCCGTTTCACAGGTTCCCAAACTAATCAGCTCATAGCTACTGAGATCCAGCTGATAAATTTCTTTACTCGTCAACCCCCGATCCGCATCCAAGAATAATGAGGACTGACTCGGATTATCGGGATCATAATCACTGTAGCCACAAAAATGCAGACCTTGAAACCCTTGTTTCAGCGCCGACGTTAACCCCGCAGTTTTTAGAGAGTCCGTAAACGTTTCCGCCCTTTCTGCAAAAAGATCACTGAGCAACGCCACCTCAATTTCGGCATAAGGCAAATTGGAGATTGCGCTACCCGCTGTCGTACTCAGCAAACAGCGCTCTAAAGTCGGCGCAACCGTCACCGCATCTTTAGGAGGCAACGCCGGTAAATAGACACAAGCATAGTCAGGAAAGGCACCATGCAACGGCAATCGATGTAGATCACGGTGAGGAATCAGAATCAACCGTTCAATGGTTTTTGGCAACTGGGCTTGTATATCAGCAACCTTGAGAATGCTATAAAGCTTCTCACAATTACGCAGAAGATCTTCGCGCCAAGGATGAGACTCCAACTCCTCGCTATCAATTAGCACCGAGTAATCGTGATAGGACTGATTCCAACTCGTCAGCCAAGCTTCCCAGTCCTGGAGCTGCTGCCAACAATTCCGATCTCGGACTAGTACCGGATGGGTCTGACCAGGCAACAACAAAAATGCATTTAACGAATTAGGACTCAGATACCAATAAACCGCAGCGGTCTGCTCATCTAAAAAGCGCCACGGCGTCTGATCCGCCGCTCGATTGGTCGCATCAGTAAACGTTTGGGGATCTGGCGGATCTCCAGTCAACAGCGATCGCAAACAGATTGTTTTATCGGCATCCGCCTGCCACAGAGCTTTGCGATGAGAGCGAGTCAACAGAAAATAATCGACAATATGACGTTGCAGATCTAAGACTTGAGGGAATAAAGCCGGATTCTGAGGGAATAGCTGTTGCGCAAGTACTGTCCCCGCTTTAAGTTGTGCCTCAATTTTGACTAACTCCGCTTCCTGATGAAAGAGCAGACTAATATCGTCCAACAAAATTGCGAGTCTTTGTTGCGCATACTCTTCAGTCCCCAAAACCGCGAGCGCCTGTTCATAGCTATTCTGAGCTGCCTGGAGGGTGCTTTCGGCATTCTCCAACCGTAAACTCGCGCGATCTTGCAAACGACCGAGCTGATGATACAACTTACCCCAGCTCACCGGATCAGTTTCTGATTTCAAAAGAGACCGCTGCACGGGAAAACTCAACGTCGCCAGTTCCCCGGCTTTACCCCGTTGATTAAGCGAATCATCCTGCAACGAAAACTGCTGAGACGCACAAATTTGCACAAAGTGGCGACAGTCTACCGGCACAGTGATGTCATTGACAGCACATTCTTCATCAAAGAGAGAAACAAATTCACGCTGGATAAACGGATCATGATTATAGGATTTCCGAACAGCGACCGACCGATTCAGCCAAGCCTCTGCGAAGTCTGGTTTCAAAGCCAACGCCTGATCATAAGAGGCGATCGCTTCTTCGTAACTGCGCAAATCAGACAGAGCAAGTCCTCGCAACCGCCAAGCTTCGGCCGCTTCCGGTTGCCGAATTAAAACTTGATCAAAACAGGCGATCGCATCTGCATAATCAGCCGCGTGACAAAGCTGGATTCCTTGCTCATAGAATGCATCCAACTCTGAAGCATCGGCAGACTGTTCCCCATCGGAAGTCTCGGCTATCTCGGGCTGAGTTTCGGCCTCAATCGTGACAAACTCCACCTCTAGCTCTTCCGACCCAGGAGTTGCAGCCTCGGCAATCTCGTCTTCAATGAAAGGTTCGACAGGCTCCTCCCCCGGAGACATCGGCGCATCAAACACGGTGGAACTGGCATCCACAGGCTGAGCTATCTGCGTTTCAAGAACTTCCAATACCGCGGATTCCCCCTCAGAGTCAGCCATAGCAGTCCCACCAGAAGACACGGCAACAGGTTGAACTGGTATTTCTTGAACTTCGGGCTCTGGCACTTCTACAGACAACTGATCAGAAATGGCGGCTTCAACAGCCATCGCGGTGGCATCTTCTGATCGGGCAGCCGACCAAGGGACTGCCAATCCTGCCGTAGCGTCGTCAAAATCAGCTTCAATGACTAAGCTAGCGGGCGGTGCTGGCGGAGGCGGCAAGATTGACTCACTAAGACGACGAGACACATGTCCTAAGGGGCCTTGAGCCACCTGACTTAGCCGAGCCAAGCTCTGACCGATTTCCTGATAGGCGTCCGGCTGAGCACACCACACCTGACCTGCTTGCTCTAACCACCGCACCATCCGCTCTGAGGTGACGTCTTTGGTGATTAAAAAGCCTTGAATACTACCCCAAGACGCACTGACCTGAACACGTCCCAACAGCTCAAAAAAGATCTGCTCGCAGTCAGCATTACTTAACTCAGGACGGGGGCGCGACGAAGTTGGCGGAGCGGGAGCCTTAGCCCTCCATAATTGCCGAAACCAGACCCACAAACGCCTTAGCCAACCAAACATAGCCCATATCCCAAAACAGACTTGTCATTCTGGCATGACCTTTTAGAGAGATCACAGTTTCTTCAACAAGGCTTAGGGATAGACAGGGCTACAAACCAAGCTAAAATACCTATTCGGAGCGGATTAGAGACAAGAATTCATGGGCAGTACTTTCGGGCATATATTTCGCATCTCCACCTACGGAGAATCACACGGGGGCGGTGTGGGTGTTGTCATTGATGGTTGTCCGCCGCGCCTAGCACTAACCGAAGCGGATATTCAACACGATCTGGATCGCCGTCGTCCCGGTCAAAGCAAAATCACAACGCCTCGCAAAGAAAGTGACCAATGCGAAATTCTCTCTGGCGTCTTTCAAGGGCGGACTCTCGGGACTCCAATTTCCATCCTGGTGCGCAACAAAGACGCTCGCTCCCAGGACTACAACGAAATGTCCGTTAAGTTTCGCCCGTCCCATGCGGACGCGACCTATGAAGCCAAATACGGCATTCGCAACTGGCAAGGAGGCGGTCGCGCCTCTGCGCGAGAAACGATCGGTCGAGTTGCCGCCGGTGCGATCGCAAAAAAAATCTTGCGCCAAGTCGCAGGCATTGAAGTAGTTGGCTACGTCAAACGCATCAAAGATCTCGAAGGCATTGTTGATGCCAGTACAGTTACAGAAGCGGACGTAGAAAGCAATATTGTGCGCTGCCCCGATGCAGACTGCGCCGAACAAATGATTGATCTGATCGATCAAGTCCGGCGTGCTCAAGACTCCATCGGAGGGGTCGTAGAATGCGTCGCGCGAAATGTTCCGGCTGGATTGGGTGAACCCGTGTTTGACAAGCTCGAAGCAGATTTAGCCCACGGCATTATGTCACTTCCCGCTAGCAAAGGGTTCGAAATCGGCTCCGGATTCGGTGGCACCCTGCTGACTGGCAGCGAGCATAACGACGAATTTTATACAGATGAAGCGGGCAACGTGCGCACAGTCACCAATCGCTCCGGTGGCATTCAAGGCGGTATCAGTAATGGGGAACCCATCATTGTTCGCGCGGCCTTCAAACCCACGGCCACTATTGGTAAATCCCAGAAAACAGTGACTAAAGGCGGCGAAAGCACCACACTTGCGGCAAAAGGTCGTCACGACCCTTGTGTTTTACCTCGGGCTGTCCCAATGGTTGAAGCCATGATGGCTTTGGTTCTTTGCGATCATCTTTTGCGCAACCAAGCACAGTGCAGCATAATTTAGTCGCGAGCGGAACATTCAGTTTTCTCTTTGCTTTGTCTCTTCTCCATTACCAGCGACAAAGCCGGAGTCTGTTACCATCTTAGAGAAACGTTAAGATTCTTTACTAATTTAATAAATGAACTTATTGGTCGTTGGCGCAACAGGCACACTTGGTCGCCAGATTGCCCGCTATGCTTTAGAGCAAAAGATCCGAGTCCGGTGTCTAGTCCGGAGCTATCGGAAAGCTTCATTTTTAAGAGAATGGGGCGCGGAGCTAGTTCAGGGCGATATTTGTGAGCCGGAAACTCTGCCAAAGGCAATGGAGGGTATGGATTATCTGATTGATGCCGCCACTGCTCGCGCCACCGATTCACTGACGATTAAAGAAGTTGATTGGCAGGGAAAAGTCAACCTCATCCAAGCGGCAAAAGCAGCAAACATCAAGCGCTTCGTCTTCTTCTCAATTTTGAATGCCGATAAGTTTCCAGATGTACCCCTGATGGAAATTAAGCGCTGTACCGAGCAATTTTTAGCTGAAGCTGGTCTTGAATACACCACCCTGCAACTGGCAGGCTTCATGCAGGGCTTAATTGGTCAATATGCAATTCCCATTCTCGATAATCAAGCAGTCTGGGTCAGCGGAGAAAGTACTCCCATCGCCTATGCCAATACAGAAGACATCGGAAAATTTGCGGTGCGATTGCTCAATGTAGACGCCGCTGCCAATCGGACCCTACCAGTAGTCGGCACTCGAGCTTGGGCCGCTAATGAAATTATTCAAGTTTGTGAAAAGCTTTCTGGTAAACAAGCTCGCATTTCTCGACTGCCCATGGGAGTGTTGCGAGCAACCCGTAAAATCAGTCGCTTCTTTGCTTGGGGTCTCAATGCCAGTGATCGCCTAGCCTTTGCAGAAGTGTTAGCCAGCGGGATACCGTTAGATGCAGATATGAGCGAGGTGTATAAACTACTCGACTTAGACCCCAAAGACACCACCACCCTGGAAAACTATTTCCAAGAATATTTCAATCGTATTCAGAAAAAACTCAAGGAAATCGAGTACGAAAAGAACAAGGCCAAGAAGAAAAAGAAAAAGCGCTCTCCCTTCAAAAGCAACGCTTAAAGCCTTGAACACATCAGGTTGCTGAAGATTCTCAGTTTCACTCAAAAGTATGTCAGGATGATAAAACTCTGATTTTTCAGGGCGATTCAACTGGCTCAATTGAGCTTATAGCCTTCGCCAGATCGCTTAGGGCACTTCTGATTTTGAGTTGCCTAATTCTAAAGCGTTCTGGCACGCAGACGCCCCCTTACAAAGGTGTCGGCTGCTACATTCATTCTTCCCGAGACCCAACTGAACTGGACATCGTGGCGAAAGCTGGCATTATCTACAACGACGTCAAACCCGTTGCTTGTCGGGTAGCCCAAGAAATTCGAGGCAAGCTCGAAGCCTGTGGGTGGGATGTTTGTGTAGCTACTGGATATGGGGGCATTTTGGGGTACTCCAAACCTGAGCGCCCCGTTTGCCACACCAGTATTGAACAGCTGCCGCCACAGGGCTTCGATGAAAGCGTGAAGTTTGCCCTGGTTATTGGTGGAGACGGCACCGTTCTGGCAGCCTGTCGCCAAGTTGCCCCTCGCGGCATTCCCTTATTAACCGTTAATACCGGTCATATGGGTTTCCTAGCCGAAATTTACCTACCACAATTATCAATGGCTCTGGAAAAGCTATTGAGTGAAGACTATGAAATTGAGGAGCGCTCGCTCCTGACAGTCCAAGTTTATCGAGCTGACACATTACTCTGGGAAGCCCTGAGCCTCAATGAGATGGTGGTCCACCGAGAGCCACTCACCAGCATGTGTCATTTCGAAGTACAAATTGGTCATCATGCTCCAGTCGATATTGCCGCTGATGGGGTCATTATTTCAACTCCCACTGGCTCAACCGCCTATTCCCTAAGTGCAGGGGGTCCAGTGGTCACGCCCGATGTCCCAGTGCTGCAGCTTGCGCCCATTTGTCCTCATTCCTTGGCCTCCCGAGCTTTAGTTTTTTCCGATAGAGAATCCGTCACCATCTACCCAGCCACCCCGAACCAAATGGTGATGGTCGTAGATGGCAACGGTGGCTGTTATATCCTGCCCGAGGATCGGATTTATATTGAAAAAGCAGAATATCCGGCTAAGTTTATTCGATTACAGCCGCCAGAGTTTTTCCGAGTCCTGCGTGAAAAGCTGGGTTGGGGATTACCTCATATCGCGAAACCCACCTCAGTCGAACTCCCTTAAGGTCTGCGCATGCCCCGTTCGCTTTATACTGGGCGAGTATAAGTACTCAGGGTAATAACCAGTGATTCAAGAAGCGCGACCCAGCATCTTGCTGATCACCGCCGATATCAATCTCGGTCCGGCAGCGCGACTTGATTTAGAACGGCTGGGTTATCGTTGCTCCATCGCACCGGGATTTGAGAATCTGGAGATCCTAGTCGGTGCTCAGCCTGATTTATTGGTCGTGGATACGTCGTTACAAGGAGCAATCGCGTATTGCCAAGATCAGCGGCTACGACAGCGGCGCATCCCGATTATTATTTTGACGCCGACGGAAAGTGTGGCGGAGCGAGCCTTGTGCTTGGAGGCCGGCGCCGACGACTATTTAGTCAAGCCCTATCAATCCACTGCCTTTATTAAACGGATTCAGTTTTACTTGCAGCCTCGCAAAACCCAAGAAAATCAGCTGCAATATGCTGAGCTAACGTTAGATCTCATCAGCCGACAGGTCCGAAAACAGGAAACGGTCATTGACCTGACCATGAAAGAATATGAACTCTTGCATTATTTGATGCAGCATCCTGAACAAGTGCTTAACCGGGACGAAATTGTAGAAAATGTCTGGGGCTATGATTTTCGAGGAGAGTCGAATGTTCTTGAAGTCTATATCCGTTATCTCCGGCTCAAACTGGAAGCCCAGGACAGTCGCCGACTCATTCATACGGTTCGAGGCGTTGGCTACGTACTGCGCAATTCCTAAAACAGGGCAGTCAGATCCGACTTAAGCGCCAACCACCTGTGCGGTCCCTCGTCAGCCGTTCATCCTCGACATATAGCAGCCTCCACCTTACAACGGTGGAGGCTGCGTGCCAGAACTCTCTAGAATTAGGCGACTTAAAATCAGAAGTGTCCTAAGCGATCTGGCGAAGGCTATAACCACCAACGTCAACTTTTCTAACGAGCAAATGCCATGCAGAAACAGCGGCAATGGGCTGTATTGATGAGCCTCCTGGTGGTCATGGGCTGTGGTAGCGCCCCCTCCATCGATGCGATCGCAGAAACCGACACCTCACAAACCGGACAAATGTTACCCATAGAAGCCACTCTAGACATCGGCGAAACGACTTTAGAGCTAGAAGTGGCGAGGACTTCCACAGAGCAAGCATTGGGTTTGATGTTTCGAGAATCCTTACCGGCTGATCGCGGAATGCTGTTTCCTTTTTATGAGGAGCGATTTACACAGTTTTGGATGTATAACGTCAAATTCCCTCTGGATATGGTGTTTCTCAATTCTGGGAAAATTGTCGCGCTCGAAACCAATGTGCCCCCTTGCACAGCCGAACCCTGCCCCACTTATGGTCCGCCAGTCTTTGTAGATACGGTTTTAGAGCTAAACGGTGGTCGCGCTGCAGAGCTGGGGCTTACACGAGGACAACAGTTGACGATCGAGTATCTTGACAAACCTTAACAAAAAAACAACTTGCTGTTTGTCAAATGACTCGTTATTATACATTTCCTAATCAGCTAATTGAGTTTAATAGACATAGGCAAATATTAACCAGTGACTTATTTCGATTGGTTACAGTCGGACGTCATAAGCATGGTTGGCCTGCCGAGCGGAATTAAAGTTTGCATTCAGCTCGGTAATTTAAAGTGATTAGCCAATAGAAATAGCCGCCAGGCTTCAGTTCTTCTATTTGAGCAGAACTCATCTCGTTAGTCAGTCACCAAGGGGTGAAGACTTCACTACTCTTCATCGTCAATGGGACAAACAATTAACTAGATATCTGACCGGCAGTTTCTATTTTGGTGTCTAAGCTCAGGAAAATAATGGCTCATAATCATTCGTCCTTCATTAAGGCTTGAGAGTGTAAAAATTCCTGAGACTCATAAAAGGAAACGGATAGTTCCGTCTGGTGTTTTCTAGGTGCTGAACAGACCGCTCCTTAATCGTAAACAGAAAGCTTTGGCTGATTTTTATAACGAACCTTCATAACAAATCAATTACCGCAAAGCCATGAACCCCTCCGTTTATGCCCGATTTATAAAATTCCTCCGAGAAGAGCTGGCCTTTAATGAACAGACGCTTTCGATTGTGGAGCGAAACTATGGACAAGATATGGGCCCGTCGTTACCCATGATTTTGTGGCAGTACGGTCTCGTCACACTCTCAGAACTGGATCGCATTTACGATTGGTTGGAGCAAGCTTAGGCGATCAGCGAGACATTAAACCTTCCAGCTAATTCACGAGAACGGACATCAAAAGTCTTTCGCCGTCGTCAGAGTGATTCAAACCGCTTCTGAGGCGCGGCTGATTTTTCATGGTACGAACGATTCTCTTTGATCACGATGGCGCGCTCGAAGATTTTTTGTCACTAATGCTCTTGCTAACCCTGCGATCGCCAGAGCAAAAATTACTGGGCGTCGTAGTAACTCCGGCCGATTGCTATGCAGGAGCCGCTGTTAGGGTGACGCGAAAAATTCTGGATTTGGTAAGTGCCCCGATTCCGGTGGCGCTCAGCACAGTGCGTGGGGTCAATCCTTTCCCACCGCTATATCGTCGCGATGCTTGCATTATTGATTATTTTCCAATTCTAAATGAACACCCCGAATTATCCGCGCCGCTAGTCGAGCAGTCTGGGCAAACTTTTTTCCGAACAACTCTAGAAGCAGCAAAAGAACCGATCACGTTACTGATCACTGGACCGCTGACAAACTTGGCGATCACATTACAGAACAATCCGGCGATCACAGAGAAAATTACGGAGCTAGTTTGGATGGGTGGCGCCCTTGAAGTCCCGGGCAATGTTGAAAAACTTTATGCACCGGAGCAAGATGGCACTGCCGAATGGAATGCCTATTGGGACCCGGAAGCTGTCGCAACAGTGTGGGGCAGTTCGATTCGGATTACGCTCTGTCCGCTTGACATCACTAATTCTGTACCGGTAACAGCTGAGTTCATTCAGCAACTGACTCAACAGCGCCAGTATCCCCTCAGCGATTTGGCGGGACTCTGCTATTCGTTAGCGATGCCTCAAAATTACTATTGCTGGGATATTTTGGCTACGGGGTATCTAGGTCGTCGCGATCTGTATACGTTGAGAGAAATTAAAACCAGTGTAATCGCAAGCGGGCCGAGCCAAGGAAGACTTTTATTAGATCCCAACGGACGATCGATTCAAGTAATGACTGACGTTAACCGAACAGAGTTTTTTCAATACATATTGCGACAGTTTACACAATTGGTCCCGCGCTAGCTCTACAAAAAACATGTTTCTGAAAATGGACCCAATCCAAAGAGGAGAAAAATTACGCAGATCCAAACTACTAGCAAAGAAGCATAACACGTTAGCACTTGGATGAAATTCAGTTGGATTAGATATTTCTCATCCTAACTACAACCGAATGATCAATACTTTTATATCAGTCGCCACCTTCGTAAGGTTGGAGGACTTCGCCAGAACGCTCTAGAAGTGGGCAACTCCAAATCAGAAGTGCCCTAAGCGCTCTGGCGAAAGCGATAAAAGTACATTGATAATTATGAAAATAAAAAATCCTGACTGGGACAGCCAGGATAACTAATTGACCAAACTAGGGGGGTTTGGTACCTAACATACTCTCAACCTTAGATGGATTACGCCAACAGAGATTTCACGCAAATGAAGTACACACAACCTTTTATCTACCGCAATTTGACCAGTGTCGTCTAGCATAATTAATGACGGCAGCAAGGGTTACAACTCTGAAAAAGACGCCCCGAAGTACCACAAACGTTTAAAAAATATAGGTTATCCAGAATAGTCAGCCTTTCGCGAAATATATTCTCTTGGGACGACGATGCAAAAAAACATGTGGAAACCTTGACATAGAGAATCGTCTCCCGTTAACTCTGAGTGGACAAAAAGCCATCTGGACTCCAAGAACGGTCTTTATCGATCTACAAGAACCCGATTCGGTATGACCCACGATTTAGCTGATTACTAGTTCAAAATAGTCAGGTCTTCGGAGTCAAGAGTCCGGCACATCGTATAGGTGTCATCGAAAACAATACATAGCAATCATCAACCTTATAAAGGAGTGGTTGCGTGCCAGAACGCTCTTAAATTAGGTAACTCTAACTCAGAAGTGTCCTAAGCGCTCTGACAAAAGCTATATTTGCAATCTAATCCGTTCTGCTAACTTCCACAATGCGGCGATCGCAAGACAGCCTAAAAAATCATTTAACAAATCCTTCACGTCCTTTCAATAAAGGATTTGGAGCCAATGAGTCGACAAAATCAGTGGGATCCAGCGTCAAAAAAACCGGTCCCACTGCGTCTACCCACGCGGAAAAATAGGTTAAGTCCGTTTTATGATCGCTCAGCCTATTGATCACCAAATCCCCTCGCAATGCCCAATAATCAGATGGGTGACTTTTTAATCCATCGAAATCGTAAACTCCGACAGGACCGACACCCACTAAGTTGAGATCCGCTTCATCCAAACCCCGAACAAATCGATCTCCCAGCCAACGCCAATTTGCGCCGGGCCAATGCATCGGTAATTGCCAAGAAGATTAAGGCTCGTAATCTGGGAGCCCATAGTAATCTCGCCAGCTTATTTTGCCTTCCGAAATCGAGGCGGACAAACCAGACTCATAGACAATTTCAAAGCGCTGAGCATCGGTTTCAAAATCCGTAGAACTAACCCATAAAACCTCAATTTCTGTGCCAGCAGAGAAAGTAGCGATCACATCTTGAGACCGTAAACTCGAAAAAACGGGCGTGTCTTGGGTCAAGGTGTTCGTTAATTGAAAACGCCAACAGTCCCAATTTTTTATCTCCGCAGGATCTATGTCTGCGATCGCGCAAATGCCATTGCCAGTAATAACCCAAGGTGTTTTCCCTGCGAGCTGAAGTTGATGGGGAATAGCACCAACTAATGGTGAATTACGAACACTAAAACTTTCAATCTTATTAGTCTCTAGGTCATATTGAACTAAACCCAACCCAGGCAGATAGGGATTGCCTTCGTCACTGCGCTGAGTCGCTAACCACACTGCACCGCGATCTAGCTGCAACGCCAAATCATTAATTTGCAATTGTGCCAATGGTTCCGGTTGAATAACCTCGAACGTTTGAGTTTTCGGAAAATACTGCACAATGGTCGCAATCCCACCACAACCCTCTCCCTGTTCGGGGGAAATAGAGAACCACAGACTGTCTGGCGTGATCTTAACAGTGGGAACAGTCGCTACGCCCAGAGAAATTCCAGCACCGGCATCACGCATTTGTTGAGCACTGTAGAGACGTTGCCGATGGATCTCTCCTGCGGCGTCGATTTCTAATAAAACATCTTTAGCTTCTGAGTATTGTTCGATTGGAGGGGATTTGGCTCTAGCAGCACTCGATAACTCAGAGCTTGACTATTAAAAATTACATATTGCCAAGGCGGATTTGAGAGCTACCCAAAATAATATTCCGAGGATACGGCCGTCTGAGCTGATAGATTAGCTTCAATGCGCCAAGAACGCTCCGCTGGACAAAAAAAACTCGAATTGCTCAGCTCGAAACCTTAACAAACCTTTGTCAGACTTCACAGCCTTGACCGAAAAATTCAGGGACTCAAAGAAACTGGCCAAACGGGCAAAATCCAGTGGAGCAGATGTTGACAACGAGTCAGAACACGCGGTTGATTCAGCGGAACTGCTAACCGCTGGAGAACCTTAACAACCGGCCAGTGCCAGCGGTAAGGCCATAGCACAAGACCTGAAAACCTTGAGCCATGATGATGTAACCAAAAATTTCTACGCTTGCGATCGCGCGCCCAACTCGGTACTGAGATATTCCTGCCATAAAACAGCCAGTTCAATCTCTGTGAACGGTATTTTGACTTGATTACCGTCCTTGAGTTCAAAGGCCAATTCAGGAGAACCTTTCGCAGGTGCGGGTTCACTAGAAACCGCCTGCTGATTAACAAACAGTTGAATTTGCTGAATTTGACTTAACGAGAGGGTGTAAAGATTGACCGGACCACTACGAGTAGGTTTACCCCAGGTCAATTGACCATCTTTTTGACCGAGCACTGCCCGCACATCATATTTAGCGTGATCGAAATCTTCAGCCCAGCGGCGATAGGCCTCAACCTTTTGATATTCGTTCCAACCTGCCCACGCCAAGCCAATAAAAATCGCCAACAACGGCAACCAAAGTAGCCCTCTCTCCATTAAATTTCACCGATTCGTCAGAATTAGACTACTGGAACAAGTGGCGTTTAACCAGAACTCCCTAACGTTCTGTTACAACTGCCCCTTCAAACCGACTGCTCATTTGAACCGCTAAGCGATTTAATAGTCCAGCCGCTTGGGTCTTCTGAAATACAGCCTGTAACTGCTGACCAAACTGAGTCCAATTAATTTCCGTTTGCTCCGGATCGGCTACTTCAAAATAATCAATCAAACTGATCCCCACTAACCGAGTCCAGTATGCTGCAGTCACACCCTGCAAAAGCCCACCCGCTGCATAGGTCACAGCATTTGTTTTGAGAACCGTGGCAATCGCTTGAGAAGACAGTTCTACTAAGCCGAGCTTGATCAGCAAAGCGCCCATGGATTTAGCGGCAACTTCTGCTTGATTAGCAGAAAACTTGTGGTGATAGAGATTGCCTAAGTCAGCCAACATCTGGGTATTAATCGTGGCAGCAGCCAACAAATCGAGGGTGGCAACAGGATTGGCAAAGGCAGCAACGCCGACCAAGCACTGATATTGTTCAATGATGGGTAATGCCTGATCACGCCGAACAGCATTTAATCCTTGGCGAACCTGTTGACGAAACTGAGTAATTTGGCGTGATAATGTGTTCCACACCAGCGCTGTAGATTCCCGAGCTAAGAGTTTCTCTATGTCAGTGGTTAGTTGCCTAATCTCAGGAGCTTGTGGTTCTAACGTTTCCTCAACGGTTCCATCTGATTGATGGCGTCGCACAGTCATGGGATTGGGCTGAGTCGAGATCGCAACCGGTTGAGCGACTAAATCGCTGTTAAAGCTCGCAACATGTTGACGGAGCTGATCGAGAATTTCAATCCGTTCCTCTGGCACATACCGATCTTGTTTATTGAAAACCAGCACAATTCGATGTCTGGCCTGAACCAGCTCGATTAATTCGGACTGTTGAGAAGCCGTTAAGTCGCCAGCAGCAGTCCAAAGCACAAGGTCCACATCTAGCAGTCTTTTGTCGCTGGGAGTAGCAATTTCGATAAATCGATATTGAGCAAACTGAACACTCAACAAAGACAACAGGCTCGTTTTTCCAGATTGCTTACCCCCGAGAAGGGCAATTTTTAAGGTTTGACGTTGAGTATAAACAGGGATTTCGGCGATCACAGTTTGTATAGCTGCGACATCGAAACTAGGATTTTCGTGAGCAAGCTGTTCCAACTCAGCTTCCAGTAGCGCCACTTGCGCTTTGACTTGAGCTGAACTCACTAGAGAAATGGGCTTAATCGCTACCGGCTGTCTACGCCGCCACCAGAGCCAGCCGCCAACACTACCTAATGCCACAACACTCCAGCCATTAAAAATATTAAGTGCATCTAAACGATCGCTAAACCACCAAGCACTCCCTAGCACAATACCTGCCCATAAAATCCGTTTGCGTCCGAGTAGATTTACCATGCTGTTCACCTGGAGTCTCTGGGGTTTAGTTCGTCGTTAGGTCCGCTCCTTTAAAGCATCTCTGACGAAGAACTGCTTGATCTTAAAGCGCTCTGGCCGTCAAAAGAAACTTTTGTAAAAGTGAGCTTGGCATTAGACGGATTTTTGGAGCTTTCGCCGAATAGCTTCAAACAATTTTGAATGCTGAGTTGCCCAATTAAATGACGTTTGTCATCGACCTATAGCCCTTTGATAAAGTCTCGGCTGTCATTAAACTGTTTGGACGGAAAATAAGGGTTCCAGCACACCATAAAATCGAGTGTCTAGAGCATCTCAAGCTCAAGTTAACCTAAGTAGATATATTGTGAAATACGATTAAAATTCACCTTAAAAGAACGCTAAAAATTACTGTAGAAAAACATAAAAGCCTTTTCTAGAAAAAGTCTCAAGGATTGTAAGAATTATTCACAGCAACTCGACAGTCAACTATCTGATTTACCTTCATGGGAGTTGAATTTAATGGTCCGCAAACTACCCGCTGTCGTCGCTCTAGCCAGTCTCTGGTTCAGTTCACTCACGGGTTGTGTGACCCAAAGCCCCACGATTAAAGCATCCGATAGTCTCTCGCAACAACCATTAGACAAAAGACCCGGTCTGAGCAAACTCTCGTCCGCGGAGCTGCCACCCTTGCGTCAAGGTCAAGTCATTTATGTACCAATCTATTCTGAGATTTATGATCTCAATCCAGAAAGAACTTTTCCGATCACGGCTACTCTGAGTCTGCGCAATACGGACCTGACTTATCCCATAGTCATAGAGACCATCGATTACTACAATTCAGCTGGAGAGACAATCAGAGCCTACTTGGATCAGCCTCTAAAACTAGCGCCCCTCACATCGTTTGAAGTCGTAGTACCCAGAGACGATAAAACTGGAGGGGCGGGAGCTAACTTTATTGTGGTCTGGCGAGCCGCTGATTCCGTGAGTGCTCCGGTCGTTGAAGCAATAATGATCAGTACCACTTCACAGCAAGGAATTTCTTTTGTAAGCCCCGGTCGAGTTATTGAAGATCGCTCGGCCGAATAGCGCTTGTTAGTCACACTGGGCTCAGTGCTTCATTTGTAGTTATTGGAAAAGAAAGAACACCATAATCTGAGCATTCAGAATGGCCGCGTGATCCCCGAAAGCAGCTCGACCATATTAGCCATTACTAAACCCAAGCCCATCTGGCAAATACTCGATTTTATGGGGTTGTGATCTGCCTATTTATCTTTCAATGACAACAGTTTTTCATTCAACGTTTGTATATAGGCTTGGGCTGCGGAATCAGTCAATAGCCCCTGACGTATAGCGTCGTAAATCGCGCCTTTTTCTGCCAGATAAAGCCGTCTCCAAGTTCCATCCAAGTGATTCTGCTCTTCCTCAACCAGCATGTTGTCTGGAATCTGCTGATTATAGAGATCCCGTAGTTCCTGTTCAGCAGCAGCAACCTTGGATTGGTAAGTTGCAAACAATTCTTCGTACAACGCCTTGGGCAGACTACCAAACTCCAACAGATGCTTAAGTTCCGCTTGGGCTGCTCTTGCAGTAATCATGTTGAGCTGCAGGGTTTCCATCCGCTGCCGTATCGGGGAGGACACGGATAAGCGCAATCGCTTGACGAACCAGGGAAGACTAAGTCCTTGCCCAACCAAAGATATCAAAACCGTACTAAAAACCAATGTAATGACTTCGGGGCGCTCTGGCAGCGTAAATGGCAGACTGAGGGCTAGTGCCATCGACAGGGAGCCTTTAACGTTACCAGCAATTAAGACATGCTGCCATCGAAACGGCATGGGGCGATCAAAAAACCTTAGCAAAAAAAATAGAGGATAAATCGCGAGAACGCGCCCAATTTGATAAGCCAGCACAGCTAAAAGAGCCGCCGGAATAGTCTTAAGAAGCATCAGAGGGTCAACGGCAATCCCGACCAACAAAAAGATAAATGTGTTGACCCCAAATCCAGCATATTCCCAGAAGTTCAAGAGAGTTATCCGGATTGAAGCAGTCGTGCAGCGAAACCCAAAATTACCGATGACCAAGCCCGCAATCACCACTGCGATCGCACTAGACACGCCTAACAACTGGCCGATTTGAAAGGTTCCTAACGATACCGCTACAGTCAACAAAATATTGCTAAGTGCATCATCTAGCTGCTGAAATAGACCGACACAGAGATATCCCAACCCCAGTCCCAATAAACCGCCTCCCACAAAGGCAATCACCATCTCTTGAATGCTCGCGCTGAGACTAAAAGATCCTTGTAGATGAATGTCAGCAATCAAACTAAGCAACACCAGCGCAATTCCATCATTAAAGAGACTTTCCCCTTCCACAATGGAGGTGAGTCGGGAAGGCACTTGAACAGTTCTAAAAGCCACAATTACGGAAACGGTGTCTGTAATTGTAAGGATGACCCCTACCGCCGCCGCAGTGATCCAAGCCAAACTCAGCCAAGCTTGCAGCAATACTGATGTGATCACAGCTGACAGCACCACGCCAGGTCCTGCTAGTAAAGCAATCGGCTTGATTGTGCTGCGCAAACGACTAATATCCGTATTGATTGCAGCCTCAAAAATCAGAATCGGCAGGAATAAATTTAGAATCACATCGGGGTTCAACCCAATAGCTCTCGGTAAGGCTTCTTGAGTAATTGCGAGCCCAGCTAGCACCAAGCCCACCACATAAGGAATTCGAAATTGGCGGGTGACAAGGGCCACTCCAATGGATACCAGCAGCAGCACAATCAAAGTATCGACTAACCCAGTAAAGCCCGTAACCGGCGCTGAAAGTAACGGGTTTGCGTTTGAAGTCGAAGATTCCAATGCGCTTGCCAACACAGAATTGAGCACGGACATTCCAGTTTAGAAAAGCTTCTAATATCCTAAGAGCCTTCATGAGCTTTCACTAGGGTCTTTCGCCAATGAGCTGAAATAACTAATGTCTGCATCAAAAAAGCTCCGTCGATAAACAGACGAAGCTTTCAGAGAAATTATCTAGTTTGGTGGCGGGAGGCGGATTTGAACCACCGACCTTCGGGTTAT
>JBCDHF010000028.1:0-18317 GCA_038750375.1 Cyanobacteria bacterium P01_H01_bin.15 | reverse complement strand
GTGATATTTATGGACAAGTGATTGTTTGGCTAATGGTTATTTTTGTGAGTCTGGCTGCGGGTTTGGCCTTATGGACAAGTTCGAGTCAGATGGTTGCCTTGGCAATGGTCGGCATGATTATTGTTTTGTCGCTGCCTTTTTTATTGTTTGCGTTCGTAACAACCCTGTTTAACCATATTGAATTTACGCCGGTTCCGGAAAAAGCACCGTCAAAAACCGCTGCATCTAGCCGCCAAGCTCGCCAGCAATTGGCGTAGGTTCGGGTGCCGTGCTTTGTCTGGGTTTGCTGACCGTGAGCCCGTTAAACTCAATTTCAAGAAAATTGACATGTGAGAGGTCTAAATCCCTCTCTTTTTTATGGCTGTCTGCGGTGCAAGTTGCGATCATATATATCTAGAACCTTTCGCTAGATTGTTTGAAAGCGCTAATTATGAGTTGTCTAATCTTCAAGGGTCTGACGGGCATAATCGAAGAGCGTTACAAACTGAGAAGTTCAGTGTTCGACTATCTTGATTATTGCGTCGCCTTTGTCAAAACATAGGCTGCGCAACAGCAATCAATCCAGCCGATTTTCCAGGAGCGAAAGACGATACAATCGCTCGCAGTAAGACTTTTTCCCTACTTTTCATTTTTTCAGCATGGATATCCGCACCGTTGACACGACGCTATCGGCTTGGCAAGGCGAAGCTTTAGTTCTCACTTTTTTTGAAGATGAAACGTCCTTGACGGGGGAGCTCAGCCAACTAGACCAACAGTTGAGCGGTGCGATCACAGAACTCATTGATGACGAGAAATTTGACGGTAAAGCGAAATCGTTTGCGAATACCCGAATCAGTGGATCTGTTCCAGTTCGGAAACTTTTGTTGGTAGGTCTTGGCAAAGCGGATGCTTACGATCTGCAAAGCGTAAGGACAACTGGCGCGATGGTGGCCCGTACGCTCAAAGCGGCGAACATCCAATCCGTCGGGATTTCACTACTCGTCACCGATGACAAGTCAGCGACCGTGCAGGCGATCGCAGAAGGAATTTTCTTGGCGAGCCATCAGGACCGGCGTTTCAAATCGGAAACAGACGATGAGGGTGGGGTAAATTCGATTGAGTTGTTGGGTTTTGGCGATGAACAAGCCGCCATTACAACCGCTGAGCAAGTCGCGTCTGGGGTGATTTTGGCGAGGGAATTGGTCGCTGCGCCCGCCAATAGCGTGACGCCAATCACCATGGCAGAAACAGCAGCCGACATGGCCAGTGAGTATGGATTAACCCTAGAAGTACTGGAGAAAGAAGACTGTGAACAACTGGGCATGGGTGCTTATCTAGGCGTTGCGCAAGCGTCCGATATGCCGCCCAAGTTCATTCACCTTACGTATAAACCCGCCAGAAAGCCGCGGGCCAAAGTCGCCATTGTGGGCAAAGGACTGACCTTTGATTCTGGTGGACTCAACATTAAAGGAGCTGGTAGCGGCATTGAAACTATGAAGATGGATATGGGCGGAGGTGCAGCGACTCTCGGGGCAGCCAAAGCGATCGCTCAACTCAAACCAGAGGTGGAGGTTCATTTTATTAGTGCCGCCACCGAGAATATGATCAGTGGTCGCGCGATGCATCCAGGCGATATTTTGACCGCATCCAATGGCAAAACCATTGAAGTGAATAATACCGACGCGGAAGGGAGACTTACGTTAGCAGACGCGCTAGTTTTTGCGGAAAAGTTAAAAGTCGATGCCATTGTCGATTTGGCAACGCTCACCGGTGCTTGCGTTGTGGCGCTGGGAGAGAACATTGCGGGTTTATGGAGCACCGACGATTCCCTCAGTTCAGGTATTCAAGCGGCTGCTGACAAAGCGGGCGAGAAGTTCTGGGTCATGCCGATGGAAGAAGGCTATTTTGATGGACTCAAGTCTCCCATTGCCGATATGAAAAACACGGGACCCCGGGCGGGCGGCTCGATCACTGCCGCACTCTTTTTGAAGCAATTCATTCAGGAAACGCCTTGGGCGCACTTAGACGTAGCAGGCCCTGTTTGGACGAAAAAAGCATTCGGCGTTAACAACGAAGGGGCAACCGGTTTTCCCGTCCGGACTTTGGTGAACTGGGTACTAGACTTTAAAGCCTGATGGATCGGCGGGGTCGCTCACGAGAGATTGCGGATTGGCGCTATCAGATCCAGCGCGCCAGTCGCAACAACGTTTTCTGTCACTGTCGAGATTGTGACTATGAATGGGTAACGTCAATCGAGGGCCAATCCTGCCCCAACTGTAATCGCAAAAATATCGAGACGATTCTCTGCTGGCAATTTCCGGATGGCTGAATCGAGCTCCTACCAGTGCACTTGTGAGCGCTCTTGCGTTACGCGTGTGTAAACCGAGGTCGTTTGCTGCGCCAGATCGGACCAGCGAAAACGAGTTTGTAAATCCAGATAGGCATTGCGAACTAGGGTTTGGGCATAGTTGGGGTTTTGCAAAATTGTGGTGATGCCCCAGGCTAAAGATTCTGGATTGTTAGTGTAAGTCGTGATGCCAGTTTGACCATGGCGTACGACTTCTGGCAAGCCGCAAGTATCGGATACGACGACCGGTACTTGTGCCGCAAAGCTTTCGAGGGCCACAATGCCGAACGGTTCATACAGGCTCGGAAAAACGGCACAGTCGGCAACGGTTTGAAATTTATCGAGATCGGGCTCTGACATAAAGCCCGTAAACGTGCACTGGTGGCTAATGCCTAAATTCCAGGCTTGGGTTTGAAGATGATCGGTGCTACCGCCACCAATGATGACAAACTGAACTTGTTCACCCATCTGATGGAGTACTCGGGGAGCGGCATTGAGCAAAACAAAAACGCCTTTTTGATGGGCGATGCGGCCGACATAATAAACAATCTTTTCCTCATCCCGGGCAAACTGACGGCGGAAGATCGGTTTTTCAAGAGATGGCAGCGGGACTTTTTTGCCCGGACGAATCCCATTGTAAATGACCTCAATCTTGTTCCAAGGGACATGCAGGGCGCGTTCCGCTTCTTGGCGCATATATTGGGTGCAAACGATTACGCGCCAAGCTTCGTAGACAAGGTTTTTTTCTCTCCCGTGAATAAAGTGCTGCGTGGGTGAATGTAGTCCATTATTTCTGCCATACTCCGTGGCGTGAATGGTCGCAATTAGGGGAACTTTGAAATGGTGTTTGAGGGCGATCGCTGCATCTCCGACCAGCCAATCATGGGCATGAATCAAGTCAAAGGAGAGTTCTTGCAGAAGCTTGCCGCCCATCCGACCCAGACTGACATTGAGGTTGCTGACCCAATGCAGAAAATCAGTGGCAGGTTCCACCGGAACGCGATAAATATAAATACCCTCGACCTGCTCATAGCCCGGAGCGCCCTCTGTTTCCGGCGTGAGCAGATGAACGCTGTGCCCCAAGTTAACTATCTCTGGATACAGTTCCGCCACATGACGAGCAATCCCCCCAATAATACGAGGCGGAAACTCCCAAGCCAGAACCAGAATTTTCATGATTATTGAAGGCGGATATTTCCTAAATTTTTACGCTTAACCGGGCACTCATGACTCTAATTGTCAGATTTCCTACTGAATCCAGACGGGTTTGTTAAGCCAAATTCTCCTCTAGCGCAATCATGGCTTTTACAAAGTTGATGAGTGTGTTCCAGAACCCTGGGGAATTAAGCAATTCACAATGAGAACTGTCTTCGGGAACCTGCGTAAGCGATAGATCTCTTGAATCGTTTGTTCGAGCAGCGTTAAGTTAGGAGCGTTGGCCTTTATGACTGTTGATTATGTTGTTTCAGCGATCGCAACGCTGGCGTCCTTGGTTAGGGCTGGTAATTTTGGTGGCTTTTCTCAGTATTTTGGTATCGCGTAATGTCGCCAGTCCCCCATTAAGCAATGAGCAAATTCTCAGTAAACTGAGTCGGGCAGACATTATCTATCTGGGCGAAGTTCACGATAGCGAGGCGGATCATCAGGCGCAACTGGAAATTGTTCTGGGTCTGTACCGCCAAAATCAGGACTTGGCGATTGGTTTTGAAATGTTTCAGAGGCCGTTTCAGCCATTTTTGGATCGCTACTTGGCTGGAGAAATTGACGAAGCTACGTTGATTAAGAGCACTGAATACGAAGAGCGCTGGGGCTTTGGCTGGGAATTTTATGCGCCAATGATTCGCTTTGCTCGGGCTCACAAACTGTCGCTCCTCGCCCTAAATACACCCCGCGAAATTACGCGCAAAGTCTCGAAGAATGGTATCGATAGCCTGTCAGGTTCCGATTTTCGCTACATTCCCCCTCGAGAAGATATTGATCTAGGTGAGTCCGCCTACCGAGATCGCGTAAAAGGCATTTTTGAAGGGCATATGGGCATGGGTAATGCTGATGGTTTCGAGCGCTTTTGGGCGGCACAAGTTTTGTGGGACGAAACTATGGCCGATGCGATCGCAGAGTTTCATCAAACCAATCCCGACACCCAGATTATTGTCTTAACAGGTCGATTCCATGTGCAATACGGCGAAGGTATTCCCAGTCGCGTAGCCCGCCGCCTCGGTACTGATGTTAAGCAAGAAATTGTGCTTTTTGGTGAAGAGCCGGATGAGAGCTGGAGCGAGTCGCTGCCACCCGGAGATTATTTTTGGCAACATTAAGCCTAAGCCTCAAACGTATGATTGCTCCCGTATCATCAGTTCCCAGTCCACTGCCCGGTTTAGCTCAATTAAGAGCCTGGGTGGAAATTGATTTAGACGCTTTACGCCAGAACGTTCAAAATCTCAAGGAACTGCTGGCACCCACCACAGAACTTATGGCGGTAGTCAAAGCCGATGCTTACGGTCATGGAGTGGTTCCAGTCGCTCGAACAGCCTTATCCGCTGGGGCGACTTGGCTTGCAATCGCAACTTTGACTGAAGGGATCGAACTTCGCAAAGCGGGTATCACTGCCCCAATTCTTGTGCTGGGCCTACTCAATACCAAAGCCGAAATTCAATTAGCCCAACAGTGGAGTTTACAGCCCACTCTGGGCAACTTGGCCCAAGCCAGCATGGCGGCGCTAGCCATTAAAACAGGGACTCTGCCGGTACATCTCAAACTGGATACAGGGATGTCCCGCTTGGGTGCCCATTGGACAGAGGTCAAATCCTTTGTTCAAACTGTTCAAGCTTATCCCCAACTCAAAATTGCCAGTCTCTATTCCCACTTCGCCACGGCGGATGAACCAGACGAGGACTTTTTTCAGCTTCAGCAGCAGCGCTTTCAACAGACAATCGCAGAATTGCAGGCCCACCAAATCCCCATACCATCGCTACATCTTGCCAATTCAGCCGGTACTCTCCGGCAAGCCAACACCCATTACGACTGGGTTCGCATCGGGCTGTCGCTCTATGGACTCTATCCCGCTGATTTTTTGCGATCGCAAATGGCCTTGCAACCAGTCATGGCCGTCAGAGCCCGGATTACTCAAATCAAGCAGATTGAACCCGGAACCGGGGTGAGCTATGGTCATCGCTTCATCAGTGACCAACCCATGCGCATTGCGGTGGTGGGGATTGGCTACGCAGACGGAGTACCTCGCCGCTTGTCAAACCAATTAGAGGTTTTGGTCTCCGGTCAAAAAGTTCGTCAACTGGGGTCCATCACCATGGATCAGCTCATGATTGATATCTCCCGGTTGCCGCACCTAGAGCCGGGGACTGTTGTCACGCTCTTAGGTCGCAACGGAAATCAATCGATTACCGCTGATGATTGGGCCCAATCCCTCGGAACCATATCCTGGGAAATCCTTTGCGGTTTTAGAAACCGACTCCCTCGAATTTATTCTGATTCACAAAGGATTCACTGATTTTTGCGGTTATAGCAACAGCCATCTTTGTAAAAGGGCTGTTGCGTGCTAGAACGCGCTAGGGTTAGGCCACTCAAAATCAGAGGTGTCCTCAGCGATCTGGCGAAAGCTGTATTTATGCAACCATAATAAATTCCCCAAATTCGATTAGTCACTGAGGGAATCCAGCGATGTGTCAAACGCTCAAGCCGAAAGAGACCCTCGTGGCATCAGCAGTAAGCCCTGAGATTGTTTGAGCAAGAACCGACGTAAATCATCAGTTTTCAAGGTTTTACTGAGCCCTGGCGTCATAATTTTTACCTCCCATTCGGACAGATCTAGGTGAAGCCAATCCCCCAGTGTAATTTCGATGGGCGCACCTTCCATATGAGTTACCATTGCGACTTGCTCCTCCGGCTGCTCTGGATTTGCGCGCAATCCGTAAAAAACTGTCGTCCCGTTTTCACTGACTTTATTAAAACGATCACGGCCGCCCAAATTGTCACCCAACCAGGGATGTTGATGACGAAATTGACGTAGCTGAAAATTAAACTCAGTTTGGAGTGGATTCAGTAAATCTTGATAGTAGTTAATTTTGCAAACCTCAAAGCAATCCTCCATAAATTCCAGTGAAAATTGTTTGAGGCGGGGAATATCGAGTTCCTTCAAAAAAGGAATCATTTCTGGCTGATTTAAAACCTTTAATGAGGAAATCTCACAGGCAGTCGTATCGTCTCCTAGACAAGCTCGACAATCGTTGACAACCAGCTCCAAATCGTACTCATTGGAAATCATGGAATCCTGGAGACCCTTGGCAAATACTTTCAATGTTTTCAAGTCTGGAAACCCGAGCTTTTTCATCGCCGTAAAGGCCCACGATTGAGCAAAAATGGTCTCCGTAACCTGCCAATCGAGAAAGCCAGCTTCCTCCGAAACAACCTTCACGCCATAACGATCATCCGTATTTCGGAAAAACATCCAAGCAGCTCGCATTAAGACATTAATGAAATCCATCGGCAACCCTGGACTAAAGCCATAGACCCATAAATTCGTCGAGGGATTGTCGTAAGCATTGCGAATGACCGACGGAAAATCTTCACCAAGCTCCCAATTAATTTCTAAACTGAGATCTACTTGATTTCCCCGCCGAAACGTATCGTGATTACCACAGCCAGTAATCCAGCGATCCCCACTGCTCATTACTTCCTGAACTCGCCGCCATTTCTTCTCCCAAAACCCTTTAAGGGCCGGTGTATTGTGGGCAAAAATGAGGGGTCCCCACTGATAGGATTCGGGACGCTTTTCAATCAAATCTCGGTAGGTTGATTTCTCTTCCCAACCCTCTTCCGGCCAGGGACGACCATCTTCAAAAATAGTGAACAGCAGCCGTTTGCAGCCACCAATTTCTTGTACCACATCGGCCATAGCCATCAGGTATGCGTCATCCTGCTCCACAATGCCTGTAAGCGGATTAAAGAATCGAAAATCCTGCGCTCCATCGACGCGAATACCATCCGCGCCGGTATTAATTTTGCGGCGCTGCATTTCTAGCAAAATCGCTCGCACGTAGGGTAGCTGGTGGTTGAGATCTTGACCGTACATATTGCGGCCTTTAAAGAACTGCTGGTTAATCAGCAGTTCAGCTTGATTATCCGCATGACCATATACAACGTCATAAATCAGCTGAATAGGACCCGTGGGAAAATTGTGTAAGACTTCTATCAGTCCAATTAATTCATCTGGTCGTTGAGTGCTTAGCAAGGCAGGGCTCGTTGCACTCGACCCGATGATCGGAACATCATAGCCCCAGCCCTGGGTATTCGGTTTAAACGTTTTTAAGGGCAGACGATTAACGGGTGGCAATCGTTCTGTCGTGTTTCGTCGCTTGGATTCGCGAGTTGCAAATACCCCGCTGTCAGGACTATGTGCATCCCGATATTCGATGGTGGGCTCAATCGGTAAGAGCTGGACCGCATCGTAACCTAAGAAATTTTGCTCGGCTTGAGTCAACGGCTCCTGAGCCGTCAGCTTATGCCCCAAATTTCGCCATACTGCCGTAAGTCCGCCCAAGGTGCCTGAAGGTGAAGCCGTTCCGACATGAATTTGCAAAATATTCACCGGAGCGGGCATCCGAGGGATCTCACCATCCGGCCCCGGTTGACTAGTCGTCCTGAAATATTCCAGATCTTTGCGATCGCGCTGTAAACGCTTAAAGTCGTAAATTTCTGCTGGGGCAAAAATCCCGAATGGTAGAGAATACGGAACTAAATCACGAATGGTTAATAAGCGCCCTGAGTGATTAAAATACCGTAACCAATAAAAAGATCCCGCGTCCTCCCGAGTTCCGATCTTGAGACCAGAGACTACCCCCCAAAAAAACTGCCCCTGTTTTTTTAGCCGCAACACATCCCGCCGCACATTAATAGTTTGTGAGGGAGCGTTCCAGTCTACCTTTCCGACCGGCGTAAACACTTCTAAATAAATATCCCGGGGGCGCATCATCTCCCCCATCAACTCCGGCGTCCAAAACCCGATCTCAACCAAGCCATCCGGACGACAATGGGCGCCTAAACGTCTAACCAAACGCTGCGCCTTTGCAAATTCAGTCGCCTGTGAGCGATCCACCTCCACCGCCCAATCCAAAAGTTCCTGAGTGTATTTTTCGACGAGCTGCAATGAAGACATTAATGTTGAGACCTCAAGGAAACATCCAAAATAATGCAATTAGCGTGTCGGACAAGGCACCTTTCGCCATGCCATTTTCCTACAGAAATAGGGCGCTTGAGTTCATCATTATGCTGTGAAGTAGAGAACAAACATGAAGTGACCGCAAAATGAAATTCAAGAGTATCAGTAAAGCATCAACTTCGTTCATTTCTAATCACCCAAGTCGCATCAATTCCGCAAAAATATCGTTGAGTAAAAAAGCTTAGCGGATTAACACTCTGTACAGTATTAACAACAATTACTACTGTTTTAATAAGGTGACTATGTCTCTGCGAGCCTCAGTTAAGCAACTTAGAGCTTTAGAATTATCGATGCTTGAAAAAGCCTGATGTGGACTAACGACCTAAATAAGAGCCAGGACGAAAAAACCCATCCCTCAGTATTCTTTCCGTAATCAGTCGGTTTTTCGAATCATCAAAAATTGTTCCCAACTCGCCCAGAAGTTGACAGATTCAGAAGCTGGCGCCAAGCATGTTAGTTTGAGAAGGCCCTTGATTGTCAAAAACATTCCATAGCAAGAATTGGCAGCATGTTGTCAATAGTATGTTGAGAGCTTAATTATTTAAGAACCGCCGATCAAGGACAGACAAACGCTGATCAAGGTCTTTCTCATAGTAATTTGTATGAAGTCATCCCTAGTGATTCTTTACCATCGTGAACCCTACGACGAGGTAATCAAAGATGGTAAATCTATTTATTTACCCAAAAAGAGTCCCAACGGAATTTTGCCCACCCTGAAAAGCTTTTTTGCTGACGTCGATCAAGGAACTTGGGTTGCCTGGAAGCAGGTGACCAATAGACAAAAAGCTAACTTCGAACAGCGGGTTCAGATTGAGAATGACGGGAATTATTGCGTACGCCGCATTCCACTTCTTTCCGAACAAGTTCGCAATTTCTATCACATCACATCCAAAGAATCATTCTGGCCAATCCTGCACTCGTTCCCCTGGCACTTTACCTACGAATCTTCGGATTGGGCTAATTTCCAAGAAATCAATCGCCTGTTTGCAGAAGCGGCTTGCGAGGAAGCTGCTGACGATGCCCTAATCTGGATTCACGACTATAACCTCTGGCTAGCGCCCGGCTACATTCGTGAAATGCGGCCCAATGCCCGGATCGCGTTTTTCCATCACACCCCGTTCCCCGGAGTCGATGTATTTAATATTCTGCCTTGGCGAGATGCCATTATCGATAGCCTGCTCCGCTGCGATGTTGTGGGCTTCCATGTCCCTCGCTACTCTCAAAACTTCGTAAATGTTGCTCGAAGTATTAAGCCGGTCGAAATCGTCACAAAAGCAAGCATCCCCGAACACATTACCCCCGTTGGCACGGCATTAGCAGAACCGGAAATGGTCACCCAGCTTCGCTACGAAGGACAACTGGTTAATGTCGATGCGTTCCCGGTAGGAACTAACCCCAAGCAAATCCTGGCAATGTTGCATAAATCGCAAACTCAAGCTCGATTCGAGGAAATGCAGGAAGAGTTCCGCGATCGCACTGTGATTATTGCTGCAGGACGCGTTGATTATGTGAAAGGGAATCGTGAGCTCTTAGAAGCTTATGGCCGGTTACTTGAACGACGCCCCAACATTCGGGGTGATATTAACTTGGTCATGACCTGCGTTACGCCCGCTCAAGGGATGCGGGTTTACGAAGAAGCCCAAGCGCAAATCGAGGAGCTAGTCGGCAAGATTAATGGACGCTTTAGTGAGCTGGGTTGGACCCCAATTTTACTTTACACACAGCCCCTGCCATTAGAGGATCTGTTCTGCTATTACAAGTTGGCAGATATTTGCTGGACGACCCCTTTGCGTGATGGTCTTAATTTGGTTGCAAAAGAATACATTGTTGCGCAAGAAGGAAAAGATGGGGTCTTAATTCTTTCGGAATTTGTCGGAGCCGCCGTTGAGCTCCCTGACGCTGTTCTGACCAACCCCTATTCCATTGATCGGATGGATGATGCGATCGACAAAGCGCTGGATATGTCTAGTCAAGAGAAGCAGATGCGCATGAAAAAAATGTATGAAGTTGTTACTCAGTATGACGTCCAATTCTGGGCGAATCGACTGATAGAGCGCTTCAAAACCTTGAAGCATGAAGTAACGGCTACAGATAAAGCACCAATTGAAGCTTAATCTGCAAACCATTAATCATAATTAACAGGGCGGCAACACAAAGCTTTGCTGCCCCAAGCCACCGGTTTTAACAGTCATTTGTTGAAATCATTATTGGCTACTACTGTGAGATTTGTCCCCAAACCCATGGACCGTAACTTTCCTCATGTTCAGGAGCAAGCCTACGATTTAATTGTGATTGGTGGTGGCGTCAACGGCGCAGCCACAGCACGCGATGCCGCACTTCGAGGTCTTAAGACCATACTGATTGAAAAAAATGACTTTGCCAGCGGGACGTCTAGCTGGTCCACGCGACTAATTCATGGCGGACTCCGTTATTTGGAATATTTTGAAATCCCCCTGGTCCGCGAATCGCTTCGTGAACGGGAAATTCTGTTCAAAACTGCTCCGCACCTAGTCAAGCCCCTTTTACTGACAATCCCAATTTATAAGAATCGTTCTCGCCCTTATTGGAAAATTTGGGCAGGGATGTGCCTATACGATTTGCTGAGTTTAGATAAAACGGTCCCATTGCACCGAATGCTGCCCAAAGCTCAGTTTAAACAACTCTTCCGCGGCGTAGATATTGATGGACTGGCTGGCGGCGCACAATACTACGATGGTCAAGTTGTTTTGGCGGAACGTCTGTGTTGGGAAAATATCCTGGATGCAAAAAGAGCCGGAGCAACCGTTCTCAATTACGTCAAAGTTCAGCACCTGCATCGCTCAGACGATCGCATTTCTCATTTAAGTTGTCGAGATGAGCTCACTGGCGCCGATTTCACGGTGCGTGGAACGGCACAAGCTATCGTTATCAATACTTCGGGTCCTTGGGTTGATCACGTTTGCCAAACAGCACAAACAGAAGATCAAGCCCATCCCATCGGTGAGCAAAAAAAAATCGGCGGCACTAAGGGCAGTCATATTGTTGTCGAGCCCTTCCCCGGAGCACCGCTCAACACAAGTTTTTACGTCGAAGCCAAGTCTGACGGTCGACCGTTTTTTATTGTGCCTTGGGCCGGGAAATATCTCATTGGAACCACAGATTTACCTTATTCCGGAGATCTGGATCAAGTCAAAGCAGATGATGCAGAAATTGACTATTTACTTCGAGAAACGAATCTCATCATTCCAGGTGCAAATCTGTGCCGAAAAGATGTGATCTTTACCTACTCTGGCGTCCGCCCTTTGCCCAATTCTGAAGGGAAAAAGCCGGGCAGCATTACCCGTAAACATATTCTATTTGATCACCAGTCTGAGGGCGTAAACAACTTAATTTCTCTCATAGGGGGCAAGTTAACCACCTATCGCCATGTGGGCGAAGAAATGGTCAATCGCGTATTTCGTAAACGCCGTCAATCTGTGCCTGTTTGTCCGACCCTCAAGCGACCGCTCCCCGGTTATCTTCCGCCCCAAGACGCCCAAGTTGAGCTTGCGATCGCAAAGTTTCAGTCGAAGCTGGATGAACGGAAAATCCGTCAACTTTTTGAAGTTTACGGGCTGCAAACGATGGAGATTCTGAAATTAATCGATGAGTCACCAGAACTAGCGGATCCGCTCATGCCAGGGCGAACTGAGCTTAAAGCCCAGATTGTATATGCGGTTCAAAGTGAAATGGCAGAGCAGATCACAGATATTTTGCGTCGCCGCACCATCGCCGGGATGACCGCTAACTATGGACTCGATACCCTTCCTGTGATCGTAGAATTGCTGATACGCTACTGCGGTTGGTCCCAAGCCCGCTGCGATGAAAGTATGGCCAAATACCATCAGTATTTGCAGGAAAACTGTTTACCTGAATACTCAGCAACTCCTGAGCTTGTGGCTTAAAGCCTCGAAGCGGACAGTGGGTGATTACAGAAGTAATGCTGGTGAAAGAAGGGAGGTGGGCGCAGGGAACCGTTTTCGAAGCTCACGGAGCTCGCCGCCCTGAGTATTTGCTTCCGATAACAATCCGAGTTCGTGAGACTGTCAGATTTCTGATATCATCTTATGTTCGGGCCAATCAATAAACACCAGTAGAGACGATGGCAAAGCGAATCGAGGTTGTCCTCAATAAAACTGTTAACAAATTAGGGCGCAGTGGCGATTTAGTGCCCGTAGCTCCCGGCTATGCTCGGAATTTTCTAATTCCGCAAGGCTTAGCTCAAGTCGCCACTCCCGGTCTAATTCGCCAGGTTGAGCAGCGACGTGAGAAAGAACGTCAGCTTAAAATTGCCGAAAAAGAAGCGGCCATCGCACGGAAAACAGCCTTGGCTACAATTGGCCGTTTTGTAATCAAAAAGCAAGAAGGTGAGGACGGCGCTATTTTTGGAACCGTTACCACACAAGACGTTGCAGCTTCAATCGAAGCCAGCACGAGCCAAACGGTTGATCGGCGCGACATTACGGTCCCAGATATAAGTTCCTTGGGCGTCTATACTTGCGAAGTTAAACTGCATCCCGAAGTTACGGCAGAAGTACAGATCCAGGTTTCACCCCTCTAGAAAATCTAAACAGCCGAGATGGCAAGCAGCTTAGAGTGTGCTGGAATCTAAACTTTGAGCTGCTTCCGCCGAAAGCGGTAAATGTAGTCCGCACTCCTGCTTAAGTCCATGGAAGCGAGTGTCTCGCTCATCTTCATCGGAGGCCATTAGTGGGCGGCTGGAATGCCAATCTCCAACCGTAACGTAGCCTTGATCAAAGTAGGGATGGTAAGGGAGATCATGTTGGGTCAGGTATTCATAGACATCCTTGGAGTGCCAATTCAGGATGGGATGAATTTTGTACTGACTTTCCTGACGAATGACGCGATCTAGCGAGCTGCGATGTTGAGTCTGCTGCTTTCGTAAGCCGGCCAGCCAACCTGTTGCCCCTAGCTCCCTCAAGGCACGTTGCATGGGCTCTACCTTACGCAAATAGTCATATTGATTCATTGACTCCACATCTTTTTTGCTCCATAGCTTGCCGTAAAGCGCTTCCATGCGCGCAGGCGATAGGGGCGATTGATAGACGTGCAGGTTCAGGCTTAATCGGTTCGCCAACGCTTCTGCAAACCGATAGGTTTCCGTGGGCAAATAGCCTGTATCCACCCAAATAATCGGAATCTCCGGCACAATCTGTGTGACCAGATGGAGCATCACTGCGGACTGAATACCGAAGCTAGTGCTCATGACTAAGCCCGGTCCAAAGGCTTGGTCCGCCCATTTCACAACATCAGAGGCGGTCGCATTCTGCAGAGCTTGATTAACTTGCTCAAGGTCTAAGGTCGTTTCAGCCATGACGCCTGCAGTCATAGCAGGAGTGTGAGGAGACGAAATGGATGACTGTTCCTGGGCTTGGCCGTTCTGAATTGTTTCAGTCTCGGCAATTTTAAGTTGGGAATCCACTAACGGCAAAAGCTTTTGGGAGAGGTGATTAACGGCAACTGGCATGAGCTAATCTTCCTAAAATTACGCGTTTTAGCAAACTGAAGGTTGAATGGTTGGAGATATTCTCACGCTAGCCTTTCCATCAGAGTGCGAATTTCTTAAAAGCGAAGAAGGCGATCTTCCCACAATTAAAGTTCTGAACCAGAGCCACTGAACAGATAGACGATGCCAAATCTTCCTTGGAGAATAGCACTAACATACTTGGCAAGAATATATTAGCAGGTTGGCGAATGGCGAGCGTCCTTAACGATTTGAGACTACTTCTTTCGCTGCCCCACCAGCAGCAGATGCTGATATGAGGCTTCTGGATAGTGGCAACCTCCTATGTTCAGCAATCTGGCAAAGACAATATCAACTGTCTTGAGCGATTTTATACGAGGCATATCGCTTAAATAGATTAATCAAAGCATTTCTAAATTACTGCGTGCTCCTCATAAAAAACTTCCCCCAGACGTTTCGGTTGTCAGGGGGAGGAGGAAATCGCGAATTTATTGTTTGAAGTATCTGACTGATTCCAGCTAGGTGATCACAGTCGGCTGATCGCGCCCGGTAAACTGCTTGATTTTAGCCAATTTTTCTGCGATCGCAATCAGCTCAGCTAGGGCAACTTGGGGATCCTGGTCATGATTCGCCGCATCAGGCTCATATTTTTCAAGATAGAGCCGAAGGGTCGCGCCCTTGGTGCCAGTTCCCGAAAGCCGGAAAATAATTCGAGAGCCATCGCTAAATTGAATCCGGATACCTTGTTTCTGGCTAATGCTGCTATCTACAGGATCGTTATAGGCGAAATTATCCGCTTGAGCAACGGTGAAACTGCCAAAGGTTTGACCAACCAAGGCGGGTAATTTGGCTTCTAGCTCAGCCATTAATTGCTGGGCGGGCTCTTTGGACACAGCTTCATAATCGTGACGAGAGTAATAATTACGCCCGTAAGTTTGCCAATGGTCGCGAGTAATTTCTTCTACGGATTGGTCCCGCGCAGCTAAGATATTGAGCCAGAAAAATACGGCCCAAAGCCCATCTTTTTCACGAATATGATTGGAGCCCGTACCAAAACTCTCTTCACCGCAAAGGGTAATTTTGCCCGCATCTAGCAAGTTGCCAAAAAACTTCCAGCCGGTAGGTGTCTCATAGCAATCAATGCCTTTTGCCGTCGCTACGCGATCGACGGCTCCAGAAGTGGGCATGGACCGGGCAACCCCCGCCAAACCATGGCGATAACCAGGAATGAGTTCTGCATTCGCGGCCAGAATTGCAAGGCTATCACTGGGATTTACAAAGAATTCCCGCCCCAGAATCATATTGCGATCCCCATCGCCATCAGAGGCAGCCCCGAAATCTGGACCATCTGGCTTGAACATTTCAGCCACTAGGGTTTTGGCATAGACCAGGTTGGGATCCGGGTGACCTCCACCAAAATCCTCCAAAGGTTCGCCGTTTTGGACTGTACCGCCCGGAGCGTTTAATTGACCCTCAAGCAAAGACAGTGCGTAGGGACCCGTCACAGCATGCATACTATCCATGCAAACACGATATCCGTCTCGACTAAGCAGCTCTCGGATCGCTTGGAAGTCAAAGAGTCCCGCCAGCATCTCGCTATAAATCGCGACTGAATCGATCACCTCGACTTCTAGGGTGCCGAGCTTGAAGGAGCCCACCCGATCAAGGTTGAGATCGGCAGCTTTCAGAATCTGGTAGTTTGCGATCGCCTGGGAGCGAGCAAAAATGGCGGATGTGATCTTTTCGGGAGCGGGGCCACCATTGGCGACATTATATTTGACACCAAAATCCCCGTCGGGCCCACCGGGATTATGACTAGCAGAAAGAATAATACCGCCCAGAGCTTGGTATTTCCGGATAACACAGGAGGCAGCAGGCGTCGAAAGAATCCCGCCTTGACCGACTAAAACTCGACCCCAGCCGTTGGCCGCTGCCATTTTTAGAATTGTTTGGATGGCGGTGCGATTATAAAAGCGCCCATCGCCACCGACCACGAGGATTTTGCCCGTAAAATCTGGAAGACTATCAAAGATAGACTGAATAAAGTTTTCTAAGTAATGGGGAGTCTGAAACTGTTTGACTGATTTGCGCAAACCCGAAGTGCCAGGCTTTTGATCATTAAACGACGTCGTTGTGACGGTAGCAATATCCATAACAATTTCGAACCTAGAGAATCGCTATTAATTTACCGAGGAACGGCCCTTTTCGGGAAACCCCTTTAAATTCAGTTTCTAGCAATAATAGGGAAGGTTAACGAATGTCACTGATCGCCCAACGTTAAAGTTTGTCGGAATTTGAGGTTAGTCGACAGATACATTCCCGCTAATTTAAAGCCTCTCCTAAAATTTAGACGCTATTATTGGCTGTCAATGTTATGGATGCAAACGCCGATGTCGTTAAAAAATAGATGTGCCCAGGGCAAAGTTGTCCAAAAACGACGCCTCGTTTATTGAATGGGATCTAATTTTCTATGGTTAGTGATGAAGTCCTTAGACGAATTAGAGAAGCCATTGAGCAAAACAAAATTGATCTGGAATTAAGTGAGCAGCACTTAAGCGAACTACCGATTGCCGTCACTAATTTAGAACAGGTTAAAGTTCTTTATCTTGACAATAATTCCCTCACAGAGCTGCCTGCTGAAATTGGGGCAATGACCCAACTGACTCGACTTTACCTCAATCACAATCGACTAACCACGTTGCCACCAGAGATCGGGCAGCTGACCAATCTGACCCATCTGTATTTGAGGGATAATTACTTAACGTCCTTGCCCGCGGAAATTGGCCAGCTAGAAAATCTGACCCACCTTTATTTGCGTAATAATCAGCTGACGGCTCTGCCTGAAGAAATCACGCAACTGCAAAATTTAAAAAGGCTGTATTTGAGCGACAACAAGCTCACTGTGCTACCTGTGGGATTGGAAGGACTGCCTCAACTAACTCAGTTAGACGTGCGCAAGAATCCGATTGCGCCGGCTACCCAAAATAGCGGCGATACTGCCAGCGAGATTGAGAATCCGACCGAGGTTATCAAACGCTATCTCGCCCAACAAATTAATCCAGCCAATGAAACAAAAGTCATGGTATTGGGGCGCCAAGGGTCGGGAAAAACATCGGTCTTACGTCGACTCATTGCTGGAGATTTTGACCGTAATGAAGAGCCGACCGAGGGGATGACCAATTATGCTTGGACTGTTCAATTAACCGCTGAGCGGAATATTCAGCTCAATGTCTGGGATGTCGGCGGTGATCGGGAACTTTACGCCGCACACCAGTTTTTCATTACGCGGGAAGGTCTGTACCTCGTCGTCGTGGATAACAGCCTCTCGGAAATGGAAAGTCATCTCGAGGAATGGCTGCTACTGGTTCGTGCCTATAGCGGCGGCTCTCCAGTAATTGTGGTGGGTAATAAAGCAGACTTAGCGCCTTTACGAGGGAATCGCCGAAAACTTTGCGATCGTTACCCATTTATTCGCGGATTTGCGGAGGTCTCCTGTAGCGCCAATAGGGGTTTTGAAACGCTACGTGAAATGATTATTCGGGAACTGGGTACCCTGTCACGCTTCAATGACAATCTCTATATGAGCTGGATTGCAGTCAAGCAGCATCTGGAGAACTTTACAGAAAATTATTTGGAATATAGTGAATATCAAGCGCTCTGTAGTAGCAAAGAAATCTCTCAAGACCAAGAACAGCGTCAGCTGCTGAGTCTGCTGCATGACTTAGGAATTGTCATGTTCTATTTCGAAGATCCGCGTTTGGATAGCACCGATATTATTAATCCCTATTCGTTGAGCTACGGCATGTATGCCATTCTTAACGATCCCAAAATTCGAGAGGAATACAAAGGGGTTTTACCCTTGAGTTATCTGGATGAACTGTTTGGCGAAAATACTCAGAATGACCAGCTCTTTGTCATTGACATGATGCGCCGGTTTGAACTGGGATATTTTGTGGATGGTCGACGATTTTTATTGCCAACCTTGATGCCGGACTATCGTCCACCCGTTCAGAAGTGGCAATCCTCTTTGATCTATTGCTATCGCTATGAGGTATTGCCAAGCGTCATTTTTCCTCGACTTGTGACGCGTATTCGGCAATTTATTTTCAAACGAGTAATTTGGGCAAATGGGCTGGTTTTAGCAGATCAGGAAGCTAAAAACAAAGCCATTGTGGCTCTCGATCAAGTAACTAGCGGTTTGTGGATTTGGGTCGGTGGAGATGTCCAAACCGCTGAGAATTTGGTGAGTTTAATCG
>JBCDHF010000027.1:0-18966 GCA_038750375.1 Cyanobacteria bacterium P01_H01_bin.15 | reverse complement strand
CGTCGGTGTTTTCGCCAACTGCGCGGCGCTCGGGTCCCTCAAAAGTAACCAGGTTAATAGCACCAATGCCCTTACTGCGTTCAGCAATCTCGTCGCAATGCTCAATAATTTCTGTCTTATAGGGAACAGTACATCCAAAGTTTACAAAACCCATCTTTCGGGCGCCCGCCAAACAAACCCCTAAATCATCAGCACTATCGACATGAAGTTTGATTTGGCGATAGGGTGCTTCAGTTCGTTCAAAAAAGTAATTGAAGAGCAAGTCAAGAGGATTTTCCTCGACAGGGTTTCCCACCATTGGCAGAATTCGAACAAGAGGGAATTGGCCAGAAGAATTCGTTCGATCAAGTTTCATGATGTGTCTGCAAAAAGTGTATTTTTTTATTATCGGGCAAGTTTTTACTATTATTCTATTTCTGGGAAGATGCAAGTGAAATGCTTATAGTTATCTTAAACAAGAATAAGATATTTTTCGTCTAAATACTCTTTTGTAGCAAATGTTTGTTAGCCTCACTCCTGACTAGAAAAACCACATTCCTCCTTCTGTCACTCTCAATTGTTTCATCGTATGAATAACTTCCACCGTTACTTGATATTAGGCATGGGCGTTGCTTAATACCGCAACGTTCTTCTTCTGAGGAAGTTCGGCAACCAGGTTGGCGATTCCCTCTGCTACATCCGCGAACGCTGTATCCTGATTCGTCCAAAGCGTAATGGGCTTCGCATCTTTTGGTAACGCCTGTAGCTCACCCAGCCTAACCAGTTCCGGCTCATTCTGAAAGGCATTCTGCCAATTCGAAGTCGGCTTTTTCTCCGTATGCTTTTGAAAACTAAAAGAGTTTTTCTTCTCTGGAGCCCGTTTTAAAGTTGATGTACTTAGCACTTAAAAATATCGCTAAGAAATGGACGATGTCGATTCGAGATTGGAAGGGGGCGCTGAACCAGTTTACCATTGAATTTCCTGACCGTTTTCCTCCACCTTAAATCCCCATCATTCTGCTGTTTATAGCTTTCGAAAGATCGCTTAGGACACTTCTTATTTTGAGTTGGCTAATTCCAGAGCGTTCTGGCAAGCAGCCGCCCCCTTACGAAGGTGTCGGCTGCTATACACAAAATACTTGGCATACTCCCTTGCTCGCCTAGCTCACAGAAACGCCGATTGAGCCCATATTTAAAGGGTTGGCAGGACCTGAAGATTGACTGTCTATCGCATCGATTAGTGTTGAGGAATCTGCTACCCAGCCAAAGATCAATTCGGTCATTTCTACTGAGGCCTGATGAAATTCAGGCTTAAACGAGGCGCAACAATCTTCAAGCAGTAAGCAAGTGTATCCCAGATCGTTTGCGGTTCTTAGCGTTGTTTGTACGCAGCACTCTGTTGTTACTCCGGTAAACAGCAAGTATTCGATTCCCCGACTTCGCAAGATCAAATCTAAATCAGTTGCTACAAATGCTCCTTTCCCTGGCTTGTCTACAACAATCTCACCGGCCGAGGGTTGAAGCTCGTCTACAAAGTCATGACTTTTTGAACCTCTGGTTAGCAAACGCCCCATCCTGCCCATGCTCCCAATTTCGGCATTTTCCGCCTGCGATCGCAATAACTTGGTCTGAGGGCAGTCGCTTAGATCTGTTCTGTGCCCTTCGCGCGTATGAATAATCGTAACTGGAGTGTGGCGCAATCGATCGAGTAGCTTTCCTATTGGAACAATGGGCTGTTGGGTTAATTTTACATCAACCCCCTTAAGGTTAACCCAGCCACCCTCAGTGCAAAAGTCATTTTGCATGTCTATCACAAGCAATGCCGTTTGTTCTAAAGCAATAGTCTGTGCATAAGGACGGGTAGGCACAGTAATTAGGGTGCGATCGTTTGGTACTACCATGATCAACTACCTCTTGACTGAAATCATTGATTGTTGCGTGGCAAGCAAATACTGTAGTTGGCAGTCCTGCTTTCCTTCTTAATTAACTAAACAATAAGAAAATAAAGTAACAGACTCGAGACAATCAAAAGCCGCTGCTATGATTACGGACGTCGACGTCGTACGGTGAATTTAAACGTTTGCGACGACCAGTCAACAATCCAATCTGCTTGAGAAAAAGAATGGGATTGCTCTCCGGTGCCAGCTTACGCCAGACGGTTCGCAGCGCAGTGAGTAGCGAAGTTTCGTCACTGTGTGGCTCGGCTAAACTTACTTTCGCTATACACACGCTATGAGTCTAATCAACGAGTCAAATCGGAAATGGTGGATTCTTGCCGCCATGGGCGCCTCCTTAAGTATGGTCGTGATGGACGAGACGGTGATCGGCGTCGCCCTCCCTACCATACGCCACGATTTAAGCATGGGGGCTGTCGGCTCTCATTGGGTTGTCAACGCCTATATCCTCCTCTTCACTTGCTTCGCAGCAACGGCGGGAAAGCTTGAGGATATTTTCCATCTCGGTAAGGTTGTCATCGCAGGCTCCACGATCTTCGGGATTGCCTCGATCGGGTGCGCCCTTGCACAAAATGGACTAATGCTGATATTGTCTCGCGGACTCCAGGGAGTGAGTGGGGCCGTTTTGTTTACGGTCAGCGTGGCGGTCATCACTGCCGTTTTCCCGCCCAAGGAACGCGGTCTCGCTTTCGGAATTCAGACTGCAGTGGGGGGGACGTTCATCGCACTAGGGCCGATGATTGGCGGATTCTTTACTGAAATTCTCAGCTGGCGCTGGGTTTTTCTAGCCAATCTGCTGGTCATTGGTTTTGTCTACACGATTATTCTTACATCGTGGAAACCAACCAACCAGAGACCAACGTTTAAATACTTTGACTGGTCTGGGTTTCTGCTTCTTATCGGGGGGTTAGGCTCCTTTATGTCCGGCCTGATGCAGGGCCCGCAATGGGGCTGGAGTAACCCTGCGGTGATTTCGTTATTGGTTATAGGCTTCATCTGGCTCGTCATTTTCGCGCGCATAGAGACCCGGAAAAAGTCTCCGCTGATCGACCTGCGCCTGATGGCGATTCCGGAATTTACGGGGCCGACCCTGTTGCTCTTCCATGCAGAAACATTAAAGCTCTCTATGCTCATTTTTACTGCGCAGTATATGCAGGTCGTTTTGGGAATGAATGCTCTCGCCGCCGGCTTCGCCATGCTCCCAGCCGTCGTTTCGATGCCGTTCACGTCATACATTGCTGGAAAGGCGTCGGATCGTTTCGGACCTGGCTGGCTGACGCTGATTGGGATGATTATAATGGCTTCTGCCGCGCTGGCAACAGGATTTCTGATGCCGTTTAAGCGCTATGAGCTGCTCGTTGTCCCATTATTTTTGTGGGGATCTTCAATGCCAGCGATCTACGTGCCGGGCAGGAACGCTCTCATGAATGCCGCCCCTTCCAACTTGGCGGGGCAAGCGGCCGGCGTCCAGCTGACCTTTCAGTTTTTAGGCGGTGCACTGGCTACTGCCGTCTGCGGCGCCCTTGTGGTCATAACTGGCGATTACCGCTCGGCGCTGATCGCGCCGCCACTCTTAAGTATCTTCTTTGTGTGGCTCGCCTGGCGAACCATTCCCAGGACTGCCTGAAAGATATTGCCAATAAGACTCGTACCATTCCAGCGTTAGCACGTTGTTATCCAGTACTCTCTTGGCAAGACTTTTTGCGCTCCTCAATGGAAAAGACCCCCACCCTTTGTCTGTGTCCCTACATCCCTGAGACTCCCCCTAATTTTAGGAACTCCTCCATAGGTGTCAGCCACCAAAGTTAAGAGCCTATTGCGACTCGCGGAACAAGGCTGAGCTCTTCAACATAAGGCATCGCAAGAGACTATTTCCAGTAATATATAATACTTGTCAAACACCCCAAATGCTTTGATATTAGAAAATAAGTTCCGATGCTAACAGCTTTACATTAGCTTTCAGGGTCTGTATTCATTTGCTGTGGCGTATTTCGGCTAGTCGCTTCAGAGAGGCACGATCAACTTTACCCGTAGGATTTAGCGGCATTTCATCCAAAAATTCTATTTCTTTAGGAGCTTTATAACCAATGCGGTCATGGGCAAAGCGAATTAGTTCTAAAGCTGATGGCGCGGTAATATTTGCTTTGAGCGTGACATAGGCACGCACATTTTCACCATGCATGAGATCATGAACCCCCACTACACCCGCGCACTCCACAGCAAGGTGTTCTAGTAAAATGTCTTCAACTTCCTGAGGTGATATATTCGAGCCATCATGAACAATAACTTGCTTTTTGCGACCTCGGAAGTATAGATAACCCTCTTCATCGGCTTCCATCAAGTCACCCGTGTCCAGCCAACCTTTATGAAATAATTCGTTCGTTGCTGCCGAATTGTTCCAATATCCGATGGTCACACTTTTGGTACGAGCCCACAGTCTACCAGTTTGGGAAGGGCTGAGTTCCTGATACGAATCATCCTGAATTGAAAGTGACACACAAGGCGCTGCTACCCCTACTGAACCCATTTTAATCTTGCCCGATGGTGGATGTACTGTTAGTAAGCCAATTTCGGACATACCATAAATCTCATCAATCTCTAAGCCTGTAAGCGTCTTGAATTCACGTTCCAACTCCGCTTGCACATGATCACCCCCTGATATGCAAAGTCTAAGGGAGCTAAAATCCTTGCTCAGTGAGCCTTTTTCACGAATTAGATGAAGTAAGGCAGCGGGCAACATAAATAAAACTGTTGGTTGTTGTTGGCGCAGCAACGTTAGCATTTCATCGTCATGGTAATTTTTGGCAACAATAACCCGTGCACCGATTGCCAGTGTTGCGAAAGAGTTTACGAATGCGCCTATATGTGAAAGTGATGAGCCGGATAACATAACATCATCTGGAGTTAGTTCAAACGCCTCTGCTTTTGTCGCAAACATGTTTGCCGCGCTGTGATGAGAGTGGGTGACACCTTTGGGCCGACCAGTGCTTCCTGATGTAAAAAAGATGAATGCGGGATCAGTAGGTTGATTCTTAGGTAAAGATTTTTCCCCCTGGGATGACTGGATAAGATCATGAAAATCATTAGTCTTACCGTCATCGTTCTCATAGTAAATAATTCCTTTAGGTAGCGATGATGCGAGTTTGCTCACCGTGAGATCTTGTATGCGTTCAGCATGAGCCACCAATAATTTGGCGCCACTAACTTCCAGGGCATAATCGATTTCTGGGGGCATGTAGCGATAGTTGAGCGGTACGGCGATTAGCCCTGCTCGCATGCAGGCCATGTAGTGAATCAGGAGAGTAGACCGATTAGGCATCAGCGATGCGACACGATCTCCTGGGAGCAAGCCAAGATTGAGCAAATTGAGAGCTAGGTTGTGAGTCGCAGTATTGAGTTCTTGCCAAGTCCATTGGTGAGTAGTCGAGACGATTGCCAAGTCATTTGGGTTACGTTGCAGTCCTGCGTACAAAATTCCTGCTGTATTTATAGGTGAATAATTCAGTGCTCTACCACTTAGCGGCATGTGTTGGCTACCTCCAGAAATTCAATGAAATCTACTCGGTCTGAATATATTAATCAAGAAAAGTAAGACTAATGCAAGAGTAGAACATTTGAACAGCACATAAGCTCTCACTTCAATACTTTGAACGACACTTATGGCGGTGCTGAATACTCCAAGCTCTTGAACATAAGCCCATTGCAGGACTTTTCTGAAAAATATCTTCGCGCTTTGCCATTGCTTCTGGCTGTGGCGTTGCATAATGTGGGGGTGGAGCATAATGAAGGGGCAAAGTAAAAAGAAAATCGCCAATGGAATGTCCAAGGTGCAAATCAACCCATATCCGGGAATTGGAACCTTTTGTGGGTAAAAAAAGCGGCGAGACCCCGCGTCGCCGAAAGGGAATGCTCGCCAAGACAAAATAGAATGTGACTCTGGACCGCAGTAGATCATTTCCGCGCTGGAATAGACCTCTTGCACGGACCCATTTGTTGGTGGGTAAAACCCATTAAAATCGTTCAATTTTTCGATTCCTGCAAGAGGTTTAATATTGGGGTGGGCGTTGGGGGACCACAGTTCAGAAACGTTTGAACCGCTGTGGAATGAGATCAAAGGTGGGATTGCTACTTTTGCGTGACAGACGGCTGGACAGTTTACCCTGGCTTTATTCTAGAAGGAGACCAGATAGTCAGTAAGACGTACATGACAAGAGTGGAAGGGGACAATACGAGGCTGAGGCACTACTTAGCGAGAATGCACAGGAAAACGTTGTGTTATTCGAAGTCAGTGGAGATGCTCAAACATGGAGTGAGGTTGCTAGTCGACTACCTAAAATTTGAAGATGTGCCTGTTCCTGCCCGTTCATCCCTTAAGTAAGCAACGCCATTTTTCCTTTCCCCCGATCTGATCATTAACTATCAGGCGTTTCCCTCATATCTTTCTGAATTCTTCAACGATCTAAACATCATAAATCATGGGGTTACACTCCAGAATACTATTCGGAAAACCAATAGTTTTTGGTTTGGAAAGTTCGCATATTTCTTGACACAATCGCCATGGCCTTGAGCGAATTCCAAAGTGAAGCTCCCCCAGAAGCCCTAGAGGAGCCAACGTAGTTACTCAACAATGAGCAATTACGTTTTTAGTTGCAGGAGGGTTAGGCAAAGACAAAGCTGCTCTCTGCGATCGCAGAAACACCGCTGAACACTGCTAGGTCGCTGCCGCCGAAGGCGATAGTGGTATCACTGTCACTGGTAATGGTCAGATCGGCAAAACCGATGCCGAGACCACCGAAGCCGATAACGTCTTCGCCATCGGTGAAGTCAGTGACGATGTTGGCAGACTCAGGAATCTGGCCACCCGTGACAATCCAGAACTGATCCGCATCCGCACCACCGGTGATGACGTTCTCACCACCAGTCCCTAGAAAAATCCGATCAACGCCGTTGCCACCAACAATGCGATCGCCTGTACCAAGGAAGAAATCATCATTACCCAGACCCCCATAGAGTCGGCTGCCGCCATTACTCAATGTGGAATCGAGGATGTCGTTGCCAGGACCTCCAAATGCCCGATCGTTGCTGCCAACGAAGATTTCATCGTTGTCTGCTCCGCCATAGAGACGATTGCCGCCGTTACCTTCGGTAGAATCGAGGATATCTTCGCCCGTCTGACCAAAGAAGCGGTCGTCAGTGCCGCCGATACTTTCGTCATCACCAGCGCCGAAGTATAAACGGCTATCAGTCCCGTCAACCAAATCAGCAAGATCATCGCCACCACCCAAGAAGCGCAGCTCACGGAAGATACCGCCTTCAATTACGTCCGGTCCACCCGTACCAAAAACAGGTCGTGGAGTAGTAGGGACCAACTCAAACGTTGCCACAACGGGGTCGTGGTCGCTTGCCTGATCCGCAAACTCGCTGTTGACGTGAACTTGATCAAAGGAGGCCGTCGGCAACAAGGCTTCGCTGACTAAGATGTGATCCAAGGTCTGGGAATTGCCTTGGAAAATAAACGTGTACCGCTCATCTTCTGGCAGAGTATTGGTGAGATTGGTTAGGTTCTCCTCAAGGGTCAGCACCGGAGAGACAAACTCAAACTCATTGAGGTCGCCTAATACCACCACATTTGCCGCCGCATCACTGGCTAGGATATCAGCAACAAACTCGTTGACTGCTGCTGCCTGGTCTTGACGCTCATCAAGACTGCCGTTAACGTTGGGGTCTTCTTGCAGTTCTTCAAAGGGTTGCTCCGTACCAATAATCGCCGCACTGCCGCCTTTTGAGGAGAAGTGGTTGTTGACGATCGTGATGTCGTCGCCATTGAAACTGAAGGTCGCTGCCAACGGTAAGCGCGAATCGAAGAACGGATTATCGGGATAAGCTTGCTGATCCAGCGGGTCAGTGATCGCGGTTAAAGAATCTAAGTCCACATCAACGCGCTCGGGATTGTACAAGAACGCATTGCGGATATTGCCTACGGGTTGACCGCCGTTAGTGTCGTCACCGACAAAGGGATTGTCAATAAACGCATACGTGGGTCCACCCGCTGCCGCGATCACATCTACCAAAGTTTGCAGCGTGACATCTGCAGCCGTGGTTCCGTCGTCGGTAGAACCGCTGTTGTCTTGAATCTCTTGCAGGCCGATGATATCAGGACTAACCAAATTGTTAACAATCTGATCAGCCAAGGCAGTAAATTGATCGCCGTCGCCGGGGTCAAGATTCAAGACGTTATAGGAAGCGACGGATAACTCCGTGTCACTGCCAGCAAGCTCAGTAACTTCGGGCGTAACGATTCCAGTGCTGGTCGGCGTGAATTCCTCGGTGGGAATAATTTCAAAGTTGCCGAAATTATAGCCAAGGACACCCGTCACATCGCCCAGTTCCGCACCCACGTCTACTTGCGGGACATCGCTAGGGCTAATGGTGGAGTCGGCATCAATTTGAATCTTCTCCGGATTAAAGTCATCCGGAGAAATAGTCAGTGTGCCGCGCTCACTAAGGCCAGTGGCATCTGCTCCTAAATTTGCAACGGCAAAGATTTCACCAAAGCGATTAGTCGGGGCAACCGCTACGGCATCTTCGAGCGTTACCAACATCCCTTCAAACGCTTCTAAAAAATCAGCGCCATCGAGGGTGGGGTCAAACTCACTAAAGGAATCATCATCAATGATTTCACTCGGCGGAACCACGCCCCCTTGACCGATAACGGTTGGTGCGGGTAAATCATTACCGCTGGAGCGAATAGTAATATCGCTAACGCTACTTAATTGGGTGGTGGGTAGATTCCGAGTACCGGTTCCACCAGGGAAGAACTCAGCGATAGTTGCCGTAATCCGGATATCGTCACCTACAGTTACGGTCGGAGTGCTGCCCGTGAAGACGAAGATACCGTCGGAAGTCGTGCCATCGCCGTCGCCAGAAGGATCTTGGAGGAAGAAGCCATTGGAGTCTACCGCGGTCACAATACCGGAAGTGATGACTTCTGGACCAGAGATTAGACCCTCTTCTGGTAGATCGCTAAGGGTAACTGACACCAACGGAGAAGTCTGATCCGCACCTTGAATGGCATAGATGGGCGTCGTGACTTCCAAGAGTTCGAGCGTGCCACTTTCTTCATAAGACACGCCCAATAACGGAGAACTGGTAGGGCTATCTTCTGCCGCGATAAACGTTAAACCTTCCGGAGAAACATTACCCAGGTCCACCGTGTTGATGTAGTTCACAAACGTAGAGTTCGTCGGATTGGTAATGTCATAAACCATAACGCCGCCGGTACGCTCTAAGCCGACAAATGCATAAACGCGATCGCCAACTTCACCGACAACTACACCTTCCGGCTCTGGTCCTTTCGCATCAGAACGCGCATCAAACTCCGCCGGATCGCCATCGTTGGAGTTAAAAAACGCAGGAATCAGATCAGCGGTAATAACTTCAAAATCATTGCCGCTATCGAAAACCTGGGTGCCATCTTCGCTGTAGATGGAGAAAGAACGAGAGCCATAGGCGATCAGCTCATCGTAGGCAACAGTCCCTTCAATTTGACCGCGAATTTCACCAGGAGCATTCGCCGGGGTATGCAAATTGAAGTAAAAACCGGAGTCTTCACCGGAAGCAGTATTTGCGAACTGATCAACGACATCGCTGAGAGGAACACCTTCCAAATCAGTTTCTTCCCAGACACCAGAAACGGTTGTAGTTCCGTCAGCGTTGGTCACAATGCTGACATCGTCGTCGTCGTGATAAGGCCCGATGATGCCAAATGCAATGGGACCATTTTGCCCAGCAACGTTGGCGTGGAAATGCAAACCTGTGACGCCATTGTCAGGTGCGCCCAATGTGTTGCCAGGAGAGAGAGTTTGATCTCCAGCAAAGTTCTCAATGGCAATGCTGAAATCGAGACCTTCAGAGAACGTCAGGCTATAAGTCAGGGCGTCACCCGTTTCATTAAGTTCAATGATCGCTTCGCCGCTAAAGGGAGAATCGACCGGATTAGGGACTTCTTGCTCACCTTCCAGGGTGGCAATCAAAACCGGATTCTCCGCGATACCATCAATGGTGCTCACTTCCAAGCGGCCCAAATTTTTATCCAGTTGTAATTCTGCTGCATTGGGAAACGCCGAGGGAGCCAAGACTAAATCAGCAACTCGTGCATCTTCGTCGCGAGCATCGCCTTCGTTAGCTGTGACGTAGTAGTTTACGCCGCCTGCCTCAAAACTTGCGATCGCATCCGGCATGGGCAGACCCTGAACAGGCCAATTTTGCAAGTTAATCGCATCGTCGCGATCGCTAGCATCAAAGGAGTTATTAAAGTCAACCAAGCCAAGAACACTGGGCACTTCTTCATCGGTAATACCGAAGTCGTTATCGTTGAGAACAGCTATTGTGTCTTCGTCAACGATCGTCAGACCTTCTGGCTTATCCGTGAAGTCGTAGCCTAAATCAGCCAAGTCAGCGACCAAACGCTTGGAAACAACTGCAATGCCAGCTTGTGCAAGTTCCGCTTCAGATAGGCTCTCGAACGTTGCATTATCTTCGAGTTCTATATCTAAAACGTTTGTGGCATTAGAAATGTCAATGCGGAAAACATTTTTAATCGAATCCGGACCAAAGCCAGAATCCCGCTCGAGGACTAAGAACTCACCCATGACAGAGGTGGCAACAGCATCGCCAATTTTATCGGAGCCGCCACCCATGTCATCTTGAGCGTAAAGATATTCACCTACAACAGTGGAAGTGGTGGTATCAAACTCCAGAATGCGAATGATGTTGCTGTCTTGAGAGGTGGGGTTATTCAGAGGAGTTTGAATGAAGGCATAAAGCAAGTTATCTTGGAGGGCAACGCCTTCGAAGCCGCGGTTATCGCGACGGGTATTGTAGACCTCGGGGAGTGCGCCAGTACCCAAAGCGGCATCCAAGCCCGCCGGAACAAAACGCTCGATGAGAGTGCCATCTTCAGCAAAGTTGTAGATAGCGGGACGATACTCATCCACTGCCCAGAGCGTACCGTCGGGAGCACGAACGATGCCTTCAAGATCTGCGCCCAAGGGATCCTCTCCCAGGGGATTAAGATCCTCATCCACTGCCGCACGACCGCCATCATCAGTGCTTTGATTCGGAAGCCCAGTCAACGGATTACCTTCTGTGTCAGTCAAGAAGATTTGATCCGTCACCAAAATTTCACTCGTGTTGGGGTTGAGTTCAAAGGCAACTACTTGAGGCTGTAAGTCAGGTGCCAGATAAACGCGAGCATCATTGGTGCCATCATCGTTCAGATCGCGACTGCCGTCATCAGGACCGCGATCCGGGTGGGTAATAAATTGCAGATTGCCGAATTCGGAATATCCTTCAAAATGCAGACCTGAGAAACCGCCCAACAAAATTTCACCGACGGTCTCAGTGTCAGAGATAACCGGAAGTAGGTCTTCATTGAATTCAAACGTCGTCAGAGTTGGCTCTAAGTTGTGATCTTGTAAATCTAAACCTTGAATATCGGTGACTGTAGCAGTCTCGATATCCACTACTGCGATCGCATTATTTTCCTGGAGGGTTACAAAAGCTGTCGTGCCATCCGGAGAAACTGCCGCAAATTCCGGCTCAAGGTCGTTAGCTGCATCGATACCAGGGAAAATCCGCACGCCTGCGTCTCTAAGTGCATCTTCCTGACCGTTAAACGCCATAAAGTCCGCGGTCATAACCGAAAAGTTGCTGACATCAATGATGCTGATTGAACCTTCCGGATTAACGTCTCCATCGGGCTCACCCTCGTTGGAGACAATCACTTTAGAACCATCGGGTGTAAAGGTCACGGCATCCGGGAGCGCACCGACTGTGACAGCATCGAGAAGAGTACCATCGTTGCTGTAGAACGCGACCTGCCCGGGCAATTGCTCGTTAGCGTCGGGTAGACCGATTGCAACAATGCCATTGGCCACCGTCACACTGGTCGGTTCACCAGGAGCAGACCCGCCATCAGACGGGTCTAAGCCGCTAAGATCAATGCTGAATGCCGCAGAAATCTCGCCCAATTCGGAGATCTCAAAAACATCTACTGCTTGACCACCGCTATTGGTCCCAAAAAGCTGACCAGAGATGGGATCGAATGCCAAGATCTCAGCTGCGTCAACGTTGATTTGGCTCAGCGGATTTAGGGTAATTCCGACTGGCTGCTGCGCTTCCAAATTGACAATGCTTGAATCCAGCTGAATTGAAACATCAGCATCTGTAAAGGGATTAGAGCCATCTGCCGGGAATGTTGCTGCCAGATATTCAGCCAGGGCATCCTGTTCCGTGCCGTCATTGATAAAGGTCGCAACTCCAGTCAGCGGCTCGTTATCAGCTTGCTCAAGTTGAACTACATCTTCACCAAAGACATCAAAAGGATAACTATCTCCGCCCCCGGCTAAGAAGTCTAACGTGACAACTCGGATTTCACGGTTAGGGTCGCCGACCAATTCCCCGTCTTCAACCAACGTGTCGAGGATATTGCCATCGCCATCGACGATGACGGCCTCTTGGATCCGCTGTCCTTCGGTGATAACACTACCGTCATCTGTCAATTCTTGAGCGACGCCAGAGGGGTCAAAACTAAAGTTAATGCCACTGACTTGTGGGAATCGACCGGGCGTTGCCCCAGGCGCTGTCCCTGAAACCCCATGCTCTAAAACGCTTTCTAACTCCTCTGCGGTTAGAGTCAACAGAGTCAGGCCATTATTAAAACGTAGGCTGTTCTCAATATCGAGTTGGGAAATCTGCCCTTCCAGCTTTACAGCGGCTGGATTAGCAGGAGGTGACAAGAACGCAAGTTCTCCGTCAGTGCTACCGGGAGGAATAATCGCTTGACCAATGTTGTCGCGAATACCGCCACCATTCTTGAGAGAAACGAGAACAGTGTCATCGGCTTCTTGAGCCACAAACAGGTTGGCATCAGCAGTCAAGTTACCAAGATTCGTTTCTTCTGTCCGAACCGACCCCCGAGTTCCATTCAAGAACACTTCGGTGAAGCCGAAAACATTGCCGTCTCGGTCATTTGTCCGATCGCCAATTGCATCGGTGACCTCGACAATGACCGGGTCCGCAAATTCAGCTGCATCAGACCCTTCGCCGTAAATTGCTTCAACTCCAGCTTGATCTGTCGCAAAGGTACCACTAGTATCATTTATGGTTGTGATTACGCCGTTTTCGTCAAAATCTGCGACGAGCTGACCGACATAGCGGTAGTTACCATCTGTATTAACCACATAAACAGTTTCGCCATTAGAGTCGATTTCTAAGGGATAGGAGCCACCTGCCGTATCACCGTCTCTAAGTGGGTCATCGTCGTTCCCCAAAATCGTATTGGAACCACCCGCAATCACAATGTCTACATCATCGAGTAGAGCCGCTAATTCTTGCTCCACGGCAATCTGCTGCATATGCGCAGACAAGATGATCTTGTTCACGCCTAATGCCGTTAAGCTATCGACTTCTGCTTGAATAATAGCGGCGAGTTCCGCGATGTCATTATTCGCGGGTAAAACTGTGACGTCCCCTGAGTTGGAGATAACTTCCAAAGTCGGGGTCGTCGCACCGACAACCCCGACCGAGGTGCCATTGACGTCGACAACTGTGCTGGCTGTGATCGCATTGGGGAGGGGCGTTTGACCAGCCGCAACTTCCAGACCGGCCAAATTTTCATCGGTAGAGACATCTAGGTTGCTGCTGAGGTAAGGGAATTCGGTCCCCTTGTAGCCGCCGTCACCAATTCCTGGTCCTGCGATGTTGGGGTCGGCAGCAATCAGCGAAGCTAAATCGCCAGTTCCTACATCAAATTCATGGTTACCTAGCGTAACCGCATCCCAGCCTAAAGCGTTATTGATGAGAATGTCACCGATACCCGCTTCTCCATAAATATCCCCACTGGTGGAGAAAAAAGCACCCGGAATAAAAATATCACCGGAGGAGATCCGGATGGTGTTCTCAAAGTCATCAGCGAGACCTTCGATGACAGCGGAAAAGTTCACCGCATCGTCAATAGCTGCCAGACCCGCTTCTTGGTCAGCGGCGTGCAGTAATTGCAGAGTAAATAGTTCGTCCATGAATATCCAAACTCACTGAAGGTTATTGAAGGAAAGGGCTGCTCGAAAGAGCGAATCAACTCAACCGCCCACACACACGAAAAACCCAGCTACGTATTGAGCTGGGATTAATCGGTGGGAATGATGAATACGGAGACTGCGAAGCACCTCTAAATCGCCGCACAAAATTTGCTTAACGACGTTTTGGGCTAATTCGCAATTGAGCATAATGAGCTTTCCGTAATCTGTTGACTGAATTCGCCGAAACCAAAAGTTGGCGAGCAGAAGGCACCAGAGCAACTCAAAAAAAATTGCCCTAACAGATACCGGAGCAAGCTTACTTGCCCAAGCTCAAGTGAGGCTAAAGACGACTTAAAGCACTGGTTAAGGAAGCTTTCGCCGCAGGTTAACGGCCTTAGTAAAACCTCCAGAATGTTGTAGCTTTCGTGACAGGTTCGGGTAGATCTACCTTGAGAAAGGATCGCCCCAATTTCGCGAATAACCCCTCAGGCTCAGCTTGTATGCGGAGTCATTCAAAGGGAGTTACAGTTTGTGATCGCAACGTTTGTCGAGTGAGCAAATATCTCAAGAACTATTCTTTCAAACTCAGTTTGTAACCTAAAAAATTTAACGGATAGCAATCTAGGATCTCAGCTTTGATAAATAGAACAAACATACGAAAATAAATCGACGCAGAATCCTTGTGTTTACTGAGCGATTTAAAGGAGCTATGATCTGCGATCACAATTTTGTTTAATCGGCTTGGAATCCTTGGAATGAAAAGCCTTGGTTGACTCAGGACATAGTTAAAGTCAGCCTTGAAGTGGCATTGAAGTCCGAATAAGCGAAAGTTACGCTAATAGAATCTAGAAGGAGTGATTGATAGACTGACTAAGCGAGCCGAGAAGATAGCTGGATAAAGTTGTCCAAAAATTGCTTGTAAGTTTGATATGCACATTGTGGTAGGAGTCGTTGGAGTGATATCGCCATAGCCCAATGTAGTCAGCGTTGTATAGCTGAAATAAATAAGTGCGAATGGATTTTATTTAAAATTATACTGATCAAGTCCATCTGGCTGAAAAAAGAGAGATATTTCGTAAAAGGAACGCCAGAGGATGCCAAACAACAAATACAGGCAAATCCCTCCTGAGATTGTGTTGATATCAGCAGTATCTTGATGAGCCAGCCGAGCCCAAATCGCAATGATTGCGGCTAACGTGAAAAAGGAAATGAACAGGTTAAGTCCCAACTCCAACGGAGACCCGAGGAGATAATCCTGTGCACCAGCATAGATTTGTAGGCATAACGCGAGAATTTCGAGCCCTCTCATTAGCTGCAAAAAGTGTCGAGATAGCTTCAGCGTCTGAATCATCGATAATATTGCCAGACCAAATAAGACGGCAATAACTATACGCTCCCAACTAAAAATCATGATGGGAGAGAGAATTAAGATACCAGTGAGATCTAGTAATAACCACGCATAGCTGGATTTTTCCGAGTAGATATTGTGGGAAAAGATTCTTACGGTTGGGGCTACTTTTGTCCAGAAACTCATAACGATATTGTATTGGAATAAAACTTGTGTCAAATAGAGATTACTATCGGCGAGGAGGTAATGTTTGAATTAAGTCAAAACATCCACTATAGTGCTGTCGACTTTCGACATCCACAGGAAGACGTGGATAAACATTGGTTGTTGTCCAAGCAAATTTCGTTTGATTTCGTTTTTGTTAGTTGAGTCTCGGCTCAAGAAGTATAGCCTTTGCCAGATCGTTTAGGGCACTTCTGATGTTGAGTTGACTAATTCCAGAGCTTTCTGGCACGCAGTCGACACCTTTTCACGGTGGCGACTGCAATAATTGCATTGGCTCAACTCTGACAGCTTTTATACTTTTAGTACCTGTACTTAATTGACGCTTGCATGACATTTAATACAATTCGTACTTTAAGAACTGGCAAGCAATCGTGCCATTGAAGACAGGCTGACGAGATGCTGATTTAAGACCAATGGTTTTTGCTAAGTCTTTGTTACCGCTGATGATGTAGGCGGTCCACCCTTTAAAGCGTTGTTTCAACACATCGCCGAGCAATCGATAAAACCGACCTAGTGATTGACTATCTCCTAAACGCTCTCCGTAGGGAGGATTGCAGATAATAATACCGCTATCGGCAGGTGCTTCCACGGCGGCTAGCTCTTGCTGAGCAAAGGTGATGTGATCGATAACTCCACTCTGTCGCGCATTACTTCGTGCCTGACGCAACACCTCTGCATCGCGATCGCTGCCCCAAATTCCGGCTGCTGGAGCCTCTAATGCCGCATCTTCCGCTTCTTGCAGCAGCCGCTCAAATAAGCTGGCGTCAAAATCTAGCCAAGTTTCAAAGCCAAACGAATTGCGAAATAATCCAGGGGCAACTTTTAGCGATCGCAAACAGGCCTCCAACGGGAGCGTTCCTGATCCGCATAGGGGATCGAGAAAGGCTTGATCAGGCTGCCAGCCACTCATGCGAATTAACGCTGCCGCCAAAGATTCTTTTAACGGCGCCGACCCGACCGCCGGACGATATCCGCGACGATGCAAGCTTTCGCCAGAACTATCCAAACTCACCGTTGCGCGCTCATGACGCACATGCACATTGATCCGCACATCCGGTTGATCTGTATCAACATCAGAGCGCTGACCCTCTCGCCTCATCTGCTGAGCCACAATGGCGTTTTTCACTTGTAGCGCCGTGAAATGGGTATGGTTAAGCTGACGATTTTTGCCAGTCGCTGTCACCGCCAATGTTTGTTCTGGACTCAAATATTCATCCCAATCAATGGTTTGAATTCCAGCAAATAAATCATCGCCATCACGGCAAGACACGATATCTAGTTGGCGCAAAATCCGAAAAGGGAGGCGTGCCCAAAGATTGACCCGATACAGCAACTCGCGCTCGCCCTCAAAGCTAACTCCGCAAAAACCGGGTTCGACCTGCTGTGCTTCTAGCTCTCTGAGTTCTGTAGCGGCCAACTCTTCTAAACCCCGAGCTACTGTGGCAAAGAATTTAGGCATCCGGTTGCTGGGCGGAAAGTTGGGTTTGCAGTTGGGTTAAGCGTTCACGCACAGAATCGTGACTATATTCGTCGTCGGGATGAGCGGGTTGCCCTGGACGCTGAAAGAACGGGCGCTCTTCGTGCATTTGTCCCCATTTCAAATCCACTTGCCGCACAAATTCGAAGTAGAGGTTTTCGTTGTCCAGTAATCGCGATAGCAAAGGTTTCAGCGCTAACACAGGGGTTTCTTCATGTTGACTCAAACTCTCGCCGTCACCCTTTAACCATTGCTTAAGCACATATTGCAGTGCCCCGGAGCTATCCGCTAAATGGGCATCGATGAATTGATTAATCTCCGCTAAGACCTGAACCTGCCGCGGTACGGGCGACTCGCCCTTGAGAAATCCTCCGCCTTCCTGGGCAATCGCGGCCGCCAAGGAAAACTTGCGGTCTCGTAGAATTTCTTTTTGGATTTCGCGATCGCGTTCAGATTCCGACATGAGCTGACAGCTGAAATGAGTTGAGCCCGAGACCGAATGCATCAGTCCAGATAATCACCTGATTGTAACCAGGGCTGAGGTTATCCTATTCGTAACTTTCGCTACCGAATAGTTCTCAAATCTTAAGAATATCCATCGCTTATCAAGGGCTCAGAACAGAATTTTGTATCTTTTCTATCTATTTGAGCCATTTGGTTTAAGTACCATCAATCAGTTGGAACTCAAGGAATACACGATGAGCATGAACGAAGCGCGACTTCAGGCAATCTCCCAAATCACTAATCGTGAACCGATGCCCCTGGAGCCCCCTCAACCGCTAGAAGAAATTTGGGCTGAGAACGTTTTTAATTTGGCCAAAATGCAGGCCGCGCTGCCCAAGAATACATTCAAATCAATTAAAAAAACAATTTTAACCGGCGAGAAGCTGGATCCTTCAGTCGCTGATGCGGTTGCCACCGCAATGAGAGATTGGGCGATATCTAAAGGAGCACTCTACTATGCTCACGTGTTCTACCCCATGACAAATCAGACGGCTGAAAAGCACGACGCTTTTGTTTCGATGCAGGGGGACGGTACTGCGATCGCAGAATTTTCCGGCAAGCTTTTGGTCCAAGGTGAACCCGATGGTTCCTCCTTCCCGAATGGTGGTATCCGCGACACGTTTGAGGCTAGAGGCTACACAGCTTGGGACGTCACTAGCCCCGCATACATTACCACTTCCGCTAATGGTGCGACCCTCTGTATACCGACGGTCTTTGTTTCCTGGACGGGTGAAGCCTTAGACAAGAAAGTTCCGTTGCTGCGCTCAATTTCAGCTATGGACAAGGCCGCAACTAAAGTATTGAAGTTGTTGGGGCATACAGATATTGCCCACGTCAACTCAAGTTGTGGTGCTGAGCAGGAATATTTCTTGATCGATAGCAACTTCGCCAATCTGCGCCCTGACTTGTTGTTAGCAGGCCGCACTCTGTTTGGGCAAGGTCCTGCCAAGGGTCAGCAGTTTGACGACCATTACTTTGGTGCAATCCAAGAGCGCGTGCAGCACTTCATGCACGACGTTGAGGATACTCTTTACCGTCTGGGGATTCCGGCTAAGACCCGCCATAACGAAGTCGCCCCGGCCCAGTACGAAATTTCGCCCATTTTTGAAGCGGCTAATGTCGCCAGCGATCACCAGCAGATGCTGATGACAACTCTAAAAAGCCACGCTAAAAAGCACGGCTTTATTTGTTTACTCCATGAAAAGCCCTTTGCTGGAATCAACGGCTCTGGTAAGCACGTAAACTGGTCCATCAGCAACTCCACTCAAGGAAACTTGCTAGACCCGGGCGACTCTCCCCACGACAACGCTCAGTTCTTGGTATTCTGTGGCGCGGTAATTCGCGGTGTTCACAAGTATGGTCCGTTAATGCGGGCTGTAATCGCGTCTTCCAGCAATG
>JBCDHF010000026.1:0-19079 GCA_038750375.1 Cyanobacteria bacterium P01_H01_bin.15 | reverse complement strand
TTTTTGGAGCCGAAATATTTAGGACGCTAACGCAATTTCAACCTTTTCTTGCAGCTCACCTGACTGGAAAAGCTCAATCATAATGTCTGAGCCTCCCAAAAACTCACCGTTCAAGTAGACCTGAGGAATTGTGGGCCAATTTGAAAACTCCTTAATCCCCTGACGAATTTCTGGATCTGAAAGCACGTCTACCGTTTCGAAAGGGATTGCCAAAGTGTTGAATATTTGAATCACATTATTGGAAAAGCCACATTGGGGCATCAACTTATTGCCTTTCATAAAGATCAGAACTTTATGCTCATCAACTAGCGTTTGGATGCGGTCTTTTAACTCAGGTGACATAGGGGTTTACGACGTTACTAAGGTAAAAAGTGTAGCCATGAAGTTCAAGGAGGCCTATTAATAACGATAGCTTGGCTTACTTGGATTGGCTGGCGGCTTGCCAAGCTTCTGGGGTAAAGGTCTTAAGCGCCAGGGCATGAATAGCTTCTGATGCCAGCTCTGCTTTCAGGGCGCCATATACCATCTGGTGCTGCTGAACCTTAGATTTTCCAGTGAAAGCAGCTGCGACAACCAGGGCTTCTAAATGATCGCCTGTGCCCGTCAGATCACGAATCTGAACTTCTGACGCAGATATTTTGGACCGGAGAACGGTCTCAACTGTGTTCAGGTTAACCATAAATTTACTCAGGAGTAATTTGAAATTCAATACAAGAGAGAAACTACAGAACCGATTTAATTCTGTAAGTTCTGGTTGCTTGGTTTTAGTTATCGGCTGGTTCTAAGGAGGTACCCACAAACCCTAACTCGTAGAGCTGCTGATAGGATTTCTTCCCCAGTTCGGTCGTCGGGTTTTGGGAGCGAATGACCTGTATTAGAAGCGGGACGGCTAATTCAGGTTTGTCTTCAGCTCGATGTACTAAAGCAAGTTTGTAGGTCGCTTCATCACGCTTCTGACCAGTTTGAGCCGCACTTTGTCGCTGTTCTTCATAAATGCGGTTTTCAATTCCGGAAAAACTATTAGCAAGATCTAAATAGAAATTAGTGAGCTGATTAAATACTTGGCGAGCTTGCTGCAATTTCGTAGCGGCTAACTCATACTTCTCATCTGAAATCGCACTCTCTGCTTCTGCTAACAATTTCTCCCCCCCCTGGTAACTCAACAAGCTGTCACTCTCAGAAAGAGGGCGAACAATTTCCGGTTCACCAGAGCCCGCATCTTGACCCAATGCGGGAGAACCGAGGAGACACAATCCTAAACAACTTGGCCACAGCCAATGACGGCGGTTTAATGTCATGACCAACCCCTCTCCACAATTAGCTGCATAAAAAAATCATACTTACGTCAATGGAAGCCCTGCTATCGTAACATTGCTCGTCGGCGAGTTTACGATGGACAAGACCGTCTTGGCGAGTACAAGGCTTAAGGTCAAACAACTTTCTAGACGATCTCTCTCAATACAACAATCTGTGCAATGCAAGCTCCCTAAAAGGATGACGGTGAGCGGAACCGGTTACCTGGGATTGCTGCAGGTGTAGGGTCGTCAGGTGTGCCATTGACTAAGGCGGGATTAGCAGGAGCTAGAGTTGGTGCAGTCGAGGAAAGAGGAGCATTGGGAGGAGGCGTCGGAGCTTGAAAACGTTGACCAGATAGGGCTTGACTCGAAAAAGACGTTCTTCCAGGACTGGTGAGCGCTTGGGGAGCTTGAGGCGTGCGTGATATCGTTGTGCCAACTGGACTGGGACGCGATTTGGTCCCAGGGACTAAGGTCGTGTTGAGCTGCTCTTGGACTTTAGTCGCAAGTTGAGCGGTTGGGGATGATGCCTGACGAGCAGCAAATTTTTCCCGTAACCTTGTTTCTCGCACTGGCTCTAACTGCAGCGAGATGTCGAGTTGCATCAGTCCAAACTGCTCGTCTACCGTTGGACTAACCTGGGTAACCTGCTGCTCAAAATCTTCCTTGAGCTGTGTTGGTAGGTCAGCACCCGGTGTGAGTTGAACATCACTAATCTGGATCGAAATAAATTCATCGCCAAGTTCTAAGAGAAAGGCATCTTTGGCATCCTGGCTACTTACGATTGGGATAAAACTTTGCCCCTCGGGTCGATTCAGTCGATATTGCGAGAGTAAATCCCGTACAGAACGTGGACGTCCAACGGCAAGCAGTGACAGAGGCTGGTTGCTTCCAGACCTAATTAGAGCCGCGTCCTCGCTCAGTTGCGTTCCTGGACGAGGCGCGAATTGTTGGAGGGAAAAAGCCCCATTTCGAAATGTTTGTGTTGCTTGTGCCACCGATATTTCTGGACCGAGCGTTCTTTCTAAGACAGGAGAAAGTGAGGGGGGTCTTTGTCGCAACTGACCGACAGCGGGTCTGAGGGTGAGCTCGAATCCTGATGAAATGCCTGAGGAGGTCACTCGCTGGGAGGGACCGAATGTGTAGATACCAAGATCCAAATCGGCAATACCGACTTGTGCAAGATCAATGGTCGTTGGAGCTGAACTTTCTAAAATAGCTTGAATATTTGCCCAGGAGAGGGTCACTGATAAACTCGACAGATTTTCAAGACTTTGGTTAAGTGCTAATAATTCCTGATTACTTTCACTCAGCAAATCACTGTAATCACTTAGCAACAACGCTCCCTCTAGAGCGGTATTAGAGGCGATCGGTTGAGTGACAAACTCACTGGGCAATTGCTGGGCATAGGAATCAATGGCGGAAGGGGGCAAAACAGTAGGATCAACCAGATTAGGGTCGTAATCTGCGAGAAAGTCAAAGGATTGTACAGCACCGAATTCGTCTAAATCTACGCCTAGTTCAAGGGAGTCGAGTAACCAGCTTGAATAGTTGATGTGTCGCGATATTTGAGCGGATTGGGCAGGGGTGGCTCCGACTGCTAGAGCACAGCATAAAAGCCCGCCCAAAGTTTTGTTTCTAATATTCGAGTTCAGCATAGTGAGGCAAGTAGAGCAAGGTACTCAGCGGCTACAGATTTAGGGTCATTATACAGGCATGGTTTAGTTCTAACGGTTATGGGAAATTAGCGACAGTTCGCTCTGAACTAGTCGAGCAATTTTGAGGGCGGCACCGGGTTGACTACTGACGATGCGCAACTGCGTTCGGATTTGCGATCGCAGAGGTTCATTTTTCAGCCAGTGATGAGCCAGATTAGCAATTTCAGCAGGTTTGAGGCGACCCCTTAGTTCAGGGACGATTTCTTGTCCCGCCCAGATATTAGGCCAAGCATAGAGTCGGTTTTGCTTCAACATTACCCAATTAATCAAGCGAGCAAAGAGGGTTCCGACACCGGGTAAGTTGGCGAGGAGTCCTGGGAGTCCATCCCAGGAGCGCATCGCATCGAGCTGCTGTGTGGGAAGAAGCACCAGCATCGGAATGCCGAGGGCAGCCAACTGAGCCGTATTGGCGCCCACAGTCGTGATACAAAGCTGGCAGGCTTGAATTTTGTCCCAGACGGGGTACTGGCTGAGCAGTTCAATCATGGTCCCTTGGCGGGTCTGCCAACGATGGGCAATCGTCCCGTCCGGCAATTCTTCTGTGATAAGGTCAACGGCCGGTGCCTTAAACACCGACATCATCGGATTGTGCTGGGGCGCCGCATAGCGATTTAGCTCTGCTATTGTCAGGGTTGGGGCTAGGGGCAGCACAAACTGGAGCTTCGGTTGGGATTGATGCAACTCATCTGCGATCGCAAGGGTTAAAGGAACGCCTTGAGTGAGCTTGGCGGCTTTAGAGCCTGGAAATAGGCCGATACAGGGGGAATTGTTGTTCTTTGTCGAATTGGCAGCTGGGATGTCCGCCATGAGATCGCCCACAAGATGCAGCTTACCTCGCCACCGAGCGGGAACTCCTGCGGCTACCCGAGGATGGCGAATCGCAAAACAATCCAGCCAGCGCAACCAGCGAGCTGTCCATTCTGCATAAATCACACTGCGATAGCCCAGCCGCTTTGCGAGAACGACCGCATAGAATTGGTCGCCCCCCAGGAATAGCACGACCCCTTGGGAAGACCAACTCCAGAGTTCCGGGGTGTTACCCGTCAGCAGGAACCGCCAAAAATATTGACTGGGCAGTACACGCTCAACTTCTGGATATCGTTTCGCAATTCCTGCTTCTGTACCAGTACTGTGGGGACAAGGCGACAGTACGACTGAAATCCGGCTCTGTGGAAGCGTTTGGCGAAGCGCTTGCACCACGGGCAGAACCCAAGTGGTCACTTCTCCAGGACCGTTTGCTAGCAACAGGATGTCGCTTGTCGGATTAGACATCAGGCACTAAAACGGCAGCAATAAGCCTAAGCCGAAAGCGGGATCTGCTTTATCTCGTACCCGTAACTGATGCCAAGCCGAAGAACCAACGCGATTGGTAACGTACAGTTCTATATAAGGGCGGGTTGACGAATCCACCTCGACATCTGTGCCAAAGAAGCCGCTTGGGTCCCAGCGCAATGCGATGGTCCAGGGAATGACATTGCCGCGATTATCTGAGAGTAAGGCGTTGCCTGGTTCCGTAAAATTGGCACCCACTTCGCCCAAAATGCTCAGGCTATCGACGATAGGGAGGGAGCCGCCCACGTTAAATCCGGCTAATTCTGTGCCGCTACGTTGGACATAGCCGATGGTTGGGGTCAGCCAGAGTGCGGCGTTGGAGTCGTCAAATTGATAGGTCAGAGGTAGAGAGACAGTGACAATAAAGAGCTGGCCTTTGGCAAGATTATCTCCTTGAAACAGGAACGGGACCGAGCGATCTAGGTCGTTGTCATCAAAGCTATCTCGATCGTTATTAAAGAAATTGACGAAGGGTTCGTTAGGTAGCCCGACAGTCGCCGCTAAGCTAGCTGTTAAGGGAGACCCCTGAGCCTGGTTCAGGAGCCGAATTTTACCGCTGACGCCCTGCTCAGATTCGTCGATGTCGCTAGTGATGTAATCCAGATAAACCCCGGCTTCAAGATCACGGGTAAACCCGTAGCGAAAAGAGGTCATGACCCCCTGGGTACCCCCTTGAATTTGAAAGAGACTTCGCCCACTGGGAACTGTGCCGCCGTCAAAGAAGCCAAGACCATCGATGGTATAGCGGTCGGTGGCAGGAGCTGCGTCAAAACTATCCCGATAGCGACGATTCTCACTAAACACTTCCGGTAAAAAAGAAATCGTTGTTGCCAAGGAGGTAAAGTCACGATCGCCTTGGAGCGAGGTGGGTCCAAAACTACCTAACGCATTGGTTGCAAACACATCTAGAGCAACCCTCGGATTAACGAGATAGCGAAGTCCGGCATTATAGACAATCGCTTTGGCGGGTTCTGCTTCGCTCCGGCTGAGGGCGTTATTGCCAGTGAGCGGAAAAAAGGCATCGCCAAAAAGGGTAAGTCGTGGTGCGACATTGTAAGACAGGGAGCTGCTTAAACCAAACGTTGTGCCGTAGCTGCCCCCTTCACCGGGAACCGTTGGTAAAACGCCGGTGCTATCTTGTTGGAAAAAGGCAACCGTGGGTCCGAAGGTCGCTTGACCCCGTTCATTGCTGATAGTGACTGGAATCGAAAGGGCGGGGACGACGGTAAAGTCCTCCTCCGTATCTTGAATTTGACTGCCTCCATCGGTGGGATTGAAGTTGAAGCCAAACCCAGTGGGAAGGAAAGATAGTCCGATTAATCCGCTGACGCTGACATTTTCATTGCGCCAAAAGTTTTGCTTCAGTTCCAGAACCGCCTCGTTGTCGTCGGTGCGGGCGATATTAAAGTCAGCAATATTATTGAGAATGCCACTTCCTGAATCAACGTGTTGAAAGGCAAGGGTGAGTTGGGTGGTATCGGTAATACCCCAGCTAAATCCCCCATCATAGAAGAGACCGGTGCCAGATTCTTCAACCGAGCCGGGAACAAACAAGACTCGGGTTGTGCCGCGAAAGATTACATCCCCTCGCTGTAGAGTCAGTGCGGTGGGGCGCTGCAAGTTAGAACGTATCAAAGGGCTTACGGTCGTCGCAATCGTTTCCGTCTGCTCAGGTTCAGGCTCTGTAGCCTGCGGGGGAACTGGGGCAGGGGCGGTCTCTATGGGTTCCGTTGGCCAGGTTGTGGGTGGTGGGGCCAGGAGCGGAGCTGGGGCGTCTGACCAACTGGGAGACACGGGCGGGGCCGTGATCGCAGGCGTTGACCAAGTTGGTGTATCGGCTGGAGCCGGGCTGGATGGCGCCCATTGTGGCGAAGCTTGGGCGAGTGTCAACGCGGGTGCAGATACCAATGCACTGCTAAGGGCAAAAAGACTTATTTTCCCTGTCTGTTTCGGGTTGCCGGTTTTTATCCTCACTGACCTATCCACCTACTGGGAATGTGTATCGATACCTAGCCTAAATTATGGTCATAGTACCTTGTAGGTTGCCCATTACCCAGAAAAAAGAGCCAGAAAGGGTATTGGTTGCGAAGCTTCTTTTCTCGATATCTGCTTAAAGACAGAGCTTGAACTCCCTGGTATTCTGAGGACGTTCTCGAACCAAATAGAGCATTCAAATGCGAGGGCTTCCGGGCAATGATGACCTAGGTCTTATGTAAAAAAAATTGAACATAAAATAACGCCTACAATGACAACGCTTTTTAGACCAACTAACGGCAATGGGAATTAAGGCATTTGTCACCGGAGGCACCGGATTTGTGGGTGCACAATTGGTGAGATCGCTGCTGGCACAGAATTTTGAAGTGCGGGCTTTAGTGCGTGAAACGAGCGACTTGCAAAATTTGGCGGGCTTACGAGTAGAAACTGTTTTTGGCGACTTACGCGATCCAGAAATTGCGGGTCAGTTGCAAGGATGTCAGGTGTTGTTTCATTGTGCCGCTCACTATTCTCTCTGGCGACGTGATCGCAAGGCGGTATACGAAAGTAATGTGTTGGGAACCCAAAATCTTTTGGGTGCCGCGCAGAAAGCGGGAATTGAACGAACGGTCCATACCAGCTCCGTGGCGGCTATTGGCACGCCTAATACGGGCGCTGCCGTCACTGAGACCTATCAAAGTCCCCCGGAAAAACTGATTAGTGCTTATAAACAGTCCAAGTACTATGCAGAGCAAGTCGCTTGGAGCGCTATTCAACAAGGGCAGGACATCATTATTGTGAATCCGACCACACCGATCGGACCGCGAGACGTTAAACCCACGCCTACGGGTGATATTATTCTGCGCTTTCTGCGTCGCCAAATGCCCGCTTATGTGGATACTGGTCTAAATTTTATTGATGTACGCGATGTGGCAACAGGTCATCTACTCGCGCTTGAACGGGGGCGCACGGGTGAGCGCTATATCCTGGGCAATCAGAACCTAACTCTGCAGCAATTTCTAGCGATGCTGGCTGACCTCACCGGACTTTCTGCTCCGACATGGCAAGTTCCACTCTGGTTACCGCTGACCGTGGCTTGGCTGGAAGAATGGGTCTTGGCTTCGTTGGGCAAGTCTCCCTCTGTCCCGTTCGATGGCGTGCGTATGTCGAGTCAAAAAATGTTTTACGACCCCCGCAAAGCTATCCAAGAATTAGGGTTGCCACAGTCACCGATTAAACAAGCTGCCCAAGATGCGATCGCGTGGTTTCAGGCCAGTCAAATGGATTAGCACAAATTTGAGGCGGCTAACCCGTAGACTAGAGATCGCACTTTTGTTCGGTTCAACGGTCCATGCTCAATCCCAAATCCTATGTTCTGCGCAACTTAGAGATCTTTCAAGACATCTTGGTCATTGGTCTCTGTTTGGGATTGCTGTTGGAGATGCTGGTGCTTCTGGTCAGTATCTTTGTCAATATTTTTGACTCCCTTAACAACCCTCCAGGCTTTAACTTCAAAACTATTACTTCCAATATCCTGTTTGTCTTGATTTTGGTGGAACTATTTCGCTTATTGATGGTTTATTTGGAAGCGCGCCAAATCTCGGTGGGTGTCGCAGTAGAAATCGCGATTGTTTCAGTGCTTCGGGAAACGATTGTCCATGGTGTCTTAGAAACCCCGCTGCCGGAAATTACCGCTGTCTGTGCCTTTTTGGCAATTATGGGGTTATTACTCGTTGTGTGCACAGAGACCCCATTCTCGGCGTTCTTATTGCAACGCCAGCGCAAGGGAAATCTTCCGGATACAATGCCCCCACCTCATTAAATATTTCAATTGTCCTGATGTCTTCAAGCGGAATTGCTGGTCTGGCGCAGATAAAACCGCTCCGCTAAAAATGCATACTCTAGATGACCATTATCAGTGAGTGCCCGTTACTGACTGACGGACCAAATAAGCTAATTGCTCTGCACTGTCTTTAACGGCTATTTGGTCACAAGCCTTCGCCATTGCCTCTAATTGAGTCGGCTGAGCGAGCAGATCAAGTACTGTTTTGCTGAGGATGGGTGACGTTAATTCTGACTGGGGGAACAGAAGTGCCGCTCCCGCATCGACCATTGCTTGAGCGTTGTAGGACTGATGGTCGTCGGCCGCATAGGGATACGGAATTAAAATTGCCGGTGTTTGGGTAAAGGCTAATTCGGTGATGGTTCCGGCACCGGCTCGACTAACCGCCAAGGTCGCACGGGCAAGCAAAGCAGGCATGTTGTCAAAAAAGGCTAGTCGAAAATATTGGGGGTGAATCAAACTCTCGGCATCCGGATCGCGATCGCCCGTTAAATGCACCACATAGGCACCCGCTTCGAACCAATCAGATGCTGCGCTGCGGACGAGTCTATTAACGGATACAGCACCCTGAGAGCCTCCTGCAATCACGATCAGCGGGGCCTCTGGGGGAATGGGTAAGGTTAGTAGGCGCGGATCGTGAAACTCTTGGCGAACAGGTGTGCCGACCCAGGTCGTTTGAGATCGCGGTAAAAACCGAGATGACCCAGGAAACCCGATGGCGACAGTCTGACATTGTGCTCCAAACCAGCGGGTAATTTTGCCGGGCATGAGGTTAGATTCGTGCAAAATCACCGGTATTCCTGCGAGTTTTGCCCCCCAAATCGCTGGTCCAGCAATGTAGCCTCCGGTAGTAAAAACAGCGGCAAATTCACCTTGTTTTAACAGCGATCGCACTTGCCAAATTGCGACTAAAAAGCGCCAAAAGATAATGAGGGTTTTCAGATTCGGTCGGGTTTGTAGACCTTCGAAATTGACGATGTGAAGTGGGTAATCTTGCGGGACAAGTTTATGCTCTAAGCGATCCGGTACCCCTAGCCAGTCGATACGGTAATCGGTGAGCTGTTGGGCAACGGCCAGCGCGGGAAAGAGGTGTCCACCGGTGCCGCTGGCGGCAATGAGGAGACGAGGATTAGAAGTGGACGCCATAACACCGAGCTGCAATAAACCATAAATTCAAGCTCTACAATAAAGCAGAATTATCCCCTTGAGATGGTAGGCATCCTCAATGCAGAAACAGTTTGTGGTTGGACAAGTGCTGAGATTAACCGCTTCCTGGCGACGTCGATTAGGACTGTTTGGCGCGGCGCTATTAGTTGCGACAACCTTGACGCCCGCGACAGCACAAACGACAGCACCTGCAGAACTTTCCATCGCCATACAGACTCTAGAGACCGCTGCCAATAGTCGCGATCTGGAGACCTTATTGACAACCTACGCACCCGATTTTCAAACGACTGATGGTCTTCAGCGAGCGGCTTATCTAGAAGCCTTAAGCCAGCTTTGGGAACGCTATCCAGAACTGACTTATGATGTGGAACTGCTCAATTGGGAAGCGACCCCAGAGGGCTGGCGCATTGAGACCCAAACCAGCGTTACCGGCAGTACCGCCGACAGCCCTCCAACCCAGCTCACCTCAACTATCCGCTCCCAGCAAACCTTTGCCAACGGACAAATTCAACAACAAAAAATCTTGGCGGAAGAAACGCGGAGAAGTCGAGGGGAAAAGCCGCCCACGCTGAAGATCAATCTGCCGGAAAGTGCTTCGCCGAATTCGGAATTTCCCTTTGATGTGATTGTCAATGAGCCCCGAGGTAAACAGGTTTTGCTCGGGGGGGTCCGGGAAGATGTGGTGGCTGCCGAGCGTTTTTTAACCCCGACTAATTTGCCGTTGACGGTGCTACCGGCTGGCGGAATTTTTAAGGTGGTAGAGCTGTCCGATGAACCCGGCGATCGCTGGTTTTCAGCGATAGTGGTACGTAATGACGGCATGAGCCAAATTACTCGTCGGGTCCGGGTGGAATAGGAGCTATTTTCTCCCATCGGATTTAGCATTCTCCTTGACGAAGACGACTTTCTGCATAAGTTGGGCAGTTGGCCGAGGGTTCAACCGTATGGAACCGGGTAAAGTCGATATAGCGATGTCCGCTGGCGGTATCGACAATAATATCCACCAGTCGATGATCAAATTTCACATCATGAGCCGCATAGTTGTACCGGGCGTGCATGGAGTGACCCACCGTTTCATCAACCCCGGTCAAAGAGATAATAAACATGCCTCGCTTTTGGATCAAACTTTCGGCATTTTCTCCATATAGAGGGCTGTTCTCGTCGATCGGATGCATCAGCGTCCAGGTCATAATGAACGCCGGGGTATCGCTCTGAGTTAACGAAAGTGATCGCAAACGACGCATAAATTCCCCTTCAGCGGTAACTTCATCGCGCATATAGTAGATTTTCATTTGTGCTTCGAGGAGCTGGTTGCGCCGTTGGTTGGCTGCTCGAAACATCAGCGTCGGCAGACCGTTGTATTCAGTGATAGCCATGTGCTTGCTAAAAACAACTTTGGCGGTGGGCTGAGAAAAGCGAGCAAAGGCAAGTCCGGTCATGATCGCGACGCCGAGCAGACCGACGAAGGCCTCGCTCGTAGCCAAAACTTGGGCATAGAGCTTGTCCGGATAGAGAGCGCCGTAACCAATGGTGGAGAAGGTTTGCACACTAAAAAAGAAGGCATCCACAAAGGAGTTTTCCCGCGCATTCGCAATGACATCGCCGCCCAGCCAGAACAAAACGGCGAAAAAGAGGTTGAGTCCCAAATACAGCCCACCCATGACTACGACAAAACCCACCCAAGGAACGGTGAGCAGGAGATGATAGGGGTCATTCAGGTAGTTGCGCCAGTCTCCGGCGCCGTCAAATTCAAACTTGCCATTACGCCAGCGAATCCATACCCGCTTGGGTAACTTTGGTACTTCGTTAGTTTGCTGATGAGGTTGCGATCGCAAATTTAACCAACGCGGAAGCAAAGAACGCATACGAATCCAGTACCGGCCTCAGAACAACAAGCTATTTATAACCTTCGCCAGATTGCTTAGGACACTTTTGATTTTGAGTTTCCCAATTTTAAAGCGCTCTGGCATTCAACCACTCCCGTACAAAGGTGGTGCTTGTAGAGAGAATTTCTACTCAAGGCAGCAGACTTGAGACGCCTTCAACCCCTTTGCATCCTAATGGTTTTTAGGTCGTCTGGGCGGTAAGTGGATGACCAGCGGTAACTGCGGAAGTTGTTGTGATCGCAAAACCAATAATTCTGATCGCGAACCCAAAAAACTGGCATGGTTACCGAACTCGCGATCACAAAAACCGGATCAGCTCGTCGATACTCCGGGATTGCAATTAGACTTTGCCTGGATCCCGCATCCGATTCACAAACCCCTCGCCAGCAGTCAGCCAACCGACCAATCCTGTTGGCATTGAGAGATTCAAGGACAGAGTGGGTTCATAGGCCACCAGATGACTATTATCCACAATGAGTGCTTGCGCAACATATAGTTGTGTGATGCCGTCGTAGCCGAAAAAGACTTTTCCCAAAAACCAACTTTTAACTCCGGCTCATTCCAGCCCCAACTTCACTCCGAGCGTCGAAGGAATGTAGGCACCCGGCTGTAAACATAAACTGTTGCCTCGTAGCTCGAGCTGTTCGATGACTCCCACACAAGATTAGCTAACAACCAGCTCCCCGGGACGATTTCCAGCGCGAGTGATGCGGTTGATAAACATTGATTCCCCCCGAATAGCCGAAAGAAAATACAGGGGACAAGACCGCCTGAAAAGCTCGTATTGATTTTCAAAAAGGTCTAGATCTACGCCTGCAGCACTGGCTAAATAGAAGCTTGCCTGTACGATTAAATCGGAGTCGCCGGTCAATCCATAGAGCAGCAAATCTCAGGGAAGTTTCGGGACTAAATAAATTTTACGCTCTAGCACTGGGGCGTGAAACAAGCTCAAAAAGAGCGACTGTCTTGCCAAGGCGCGCTTCATTCCGCCGCAGAGACCACCTCCTTTGCCTTTGCGCAGCGTCGTGCTGGCTTGAATACACTACTCATTGAGACCATACAGCCCGCTTCAGCAACCGCGTCTTCACCCGCAGATAAGACAATTCGCGCAATGCTGCTCTCGGGTTGATTAAGCAATTCAATATCCATGGATTACTTCGCTCACTGGGGCTAATTTAGCAGCGTAAATCGATGCGCTCTGCATGCAAAATAAGGTGGCTGGCAGCGCTGCCAGGTATACACTCAAAGCGCAGAACAGCTTGATTTAAGCACTAACCACTCCGGGTAAGAATCCGGGTAGAGCCGCTTACCCAGGAGACGACTGCCTTGCCATACTTCCCGGAATTGTTGCTTCGCGCAATCTACGCGCCCCCACCGTTTCACGTCACCCACTTGGTAGGTGACTTGGGCAACATCCTCGCTACTGCATACATCCTTCGCCGCTTCTCCCACACATTTCATGGTCTGGCTGCTGTAGAAATAAACCGGCTCGCCATTTAAGGCTCGGCCCATATAATCTGCTGAGTGACCCAGAATCAAAAAAGGAACAATACACGCAAGCAAAATAACGGCAATCAAGATCTGGCGCTTCAGCTTGCTGCGAAGTAGGGCGACTCGTAATTGAAGGGTTAGAACCGACATAAAATCCTCGATGCATCCAATTCTGAACTTAGCGGGATAAGCTTACGCTTCAAAGTAAATATCAATGAATCTTCAAACTAAGCCCGATTTTGGTTACGAAACTTTATTTTGACGGGAGTAGTTACTTATGTGATCGCTGTTGCGAGTCTTGGCTAGGCTAAAGGCCATTCATCAAGAAAGAGCACCACCAACTGTCAACATATAGCTGCCGACACCGTCGGAAGGGGGCTGCAGCTTGCCAGAGCGCGCTAGCAATAAGGCAACTCAAAATCAGAGGTTTCCTAAGCGATCTGGCGAAAGCTATAAATAGCAAACCGGTTTATGTTCGCTATGCTGTCAGACATGTTTTTTGTTCGAATGCCCAGTCCCCATGATTCCTGATGACCTAGATCGCGTTCTTAAAAGTGCGTTTCGGGAATGTTCACTGCGGCTGCAGCCGTTGACGAGCGAACAACAGCAAATTCTTCGCGATGCGATCGCAGAAGGTTTGCTCAGTGGCTCAGCGGTAGATAGTCCCAATCCCCTATCAGAACTGGCTGAGGCTGAGCGGACAGCGTTATGTCAATTTGTGCGGGCGACAGCCGCAGCGGGTCAAGACTGGAAAACTCAACTGCTTAATGACTGGCTGCAAGATCGAAACTCTGGGACTGTGCAATTTATTCGCGATCACTACGGCATGTCATGGCTAAATCGAGTGCAGAAAGTGCATTTGACCGAGTATCTTGACCTCAACGATCCGGCCAATGGGCTGCAATTACAGGTTGGCGATCACATCGAGATTTGCAACGGGCTCTGGGAATGGGTACAAGATACCGGACCCTGTCAGCGGGAATGGTTTTTGTGTGAAGTGATAGATCTCGATCAGATCGACTCTCTTGAGCCAGAGTTACAAGCAACCCAGACCAACTGCTATGTCAGATTTGCCGATGGCTCCGAATTCGAAATACAAGGTGTGTATCAATGGAATCGCTATAATTGGCGCTTTCCCAGCTAGCTTCTCTCTAAATTGGAAAGGGGTTGATTCCGACTCGTTTATAGGCTGCGAAAGACAATATGATGTTGCAACTCGCGACGCTTATCGTTGTGGCGATTGCTGCCCCAGATATTCCCCATTGAGGAATTAAGAGTGCGTTTAATAAAATGTTCAACATGGCCGTAGACGACGATACTTTGGTGGAGAACCCTTCATTCCCAGTCATATGTAATAGCGAGATTGAAACGCCAGTTACAACATCGATCAACTTTTCAACACACAAAATGCTAAGTACTGTTGTCCCAATCACAAACTCTGGTCCAAACAGGCTTAGTAGTTGAACACGAAACAACCAGATACCAGCGGTCAGTAGAATAGCGGTTACACTTGTCACGCGTGCTGTAATTCTAACCAATTTTTGTAGCTTTTTCGTATCGTTTGAAGCATATAGTTTGGCAACTCGTGGATTGATTGTTCCAATAACAACGAGGAGTAAAAATTGAATGGGTAGCGTGCAGCGAACTGCTACCGCATAGATTCCAGCTTCGACCGGGGACAGAAATATGCCCAACATGATAATGTCCGCCCGTGAATAAATGATGGCAAATCCACTTGTCAGGGTTAGGGGCAAGATACTTTTACGCCATTCAGAAATTCTGTATTTTCGAGGAAGGGATTGATAGTTGGTGGGCAGATTGCGGCGCTTGAAATAAATTTCTAAGCCCACGCCGACTACTGACACTGCCAAGTAAATTAGCATGACCGCGATCGCCGTAAGACCTTCACCACTCAGCTGATGATATGCAACTGCAAGCAGGAGAAGCAGAGCCGGCATAATCAAGCCATCGGTTAAGATAGCTAAAATCACGTAGTGCATACCCCGCAGCGTACCCCGCCGTAATTTACCGCTGCTCATCAACGGAACAGTAGCAAATCCAATCGTAAAAGTGAGCGCAAGGGTTGGGTTACTTCCGCCGAAGATCCCCCACGCGATTGCTGAGGCAATCACGCTAACCGAGCAGGATACGGCAATCACCAGGTAGTTAGCCCAATGCCAAAAACCATTTAGATAGCTCCATTCCTCCCGATCAATCAAGACCGCTGTTTCTCGAGTCGATAACTTTTCCATCCCGAGGGACGCCAGCATAGTCAAGACTGTGACCCAAGACATGACCAAGATGTAGTTACCAAACTCCACTCCACCCAAAGAGCGCGCAAAAATAACGGTAGTCAAGAAGCGCAGCACCGTGAAGGCGACTTTCAGGCCTAAACTGCCGAGACCTTGCTTCAAGAGGCTGGATTTGATCGCTTTTTCTCTGGCTAAATTAAGTCGTCCAAGGACGCGGCTCAAAAAATTATTCATTCACAAAATATTGGCAAAAGCGGTCTTAGCAACTGAGCGGACAGGGTCTCAATTTTGTACCGCGAATGCGACACTTATACAAATCACGTTTTATAGCAGCCGAACCTTCGTAGGGGGGCGGCGGCGTGCCAGAACGCTCTGTGAATTAGGCAACTCAAAATCAGCAGTGTCCTAAGCGATCTGGCGGAAGCGATAGAACAAATGCTGCGCGACTCACTTATGGTGGCCGCCTATTTATCACAGAGGTGATTGCGTGGCAAAATGCCCTTAAATGAAGCACCTGGAAATCAGCCCCGATCTCAGTAATCAGGCGAGGGCTATTCAAAGAAATTGATGAACACATCTTCTCTCTGGGTCTGGAGTCAAGCTTGCGTCCCTTACTCGACTGCCTTGGCGCAACAACAGCTTCTGATGCAGGAGCGTCAAGAGAATCCCCACCTTCCTGATGTTTTAATGCTTTTGGAGCATCCCCCGGTATACACCCTCGGACGGGGCGCATCCCATCAGTTTGTAAAGTTTGATTTGCATTCACCGCCAGCAGAACTACATCGAATTGGCCGAGGTGGAGAAGTCACTTATCACTGTCCTGGACAATTGGTTGGGTATCCGATTCTCAATTTGCGACGCCACCAACCCGACCTACATTGGTATTTGCGCGCTTTAGAGGAGGTTCTCATTCGTGCGATCGCAAATGTTGATTTAATCGGATATCGAGTGCCCGGGTTGACCGGAGTCTGGTTACAAGAGCACAAGGTTGCGGCCATCGGTATTCAAGTTAAGCGCTGGATTACTCAGCATGGATTTGCGCTCAATGTGTGTCCTGATTTAGCTGGATTCAAAGAAATTGTTCCTTGTGGCATTCAAGATCGCCCGACCGGATCTCTGGCTCAGTTTCGGCCAGGTCTAACACGGGCGCAACTGCAGCCCATGATTATTGAGCAGTTTTCCCTAACGTTTGGCTTGAACTGGGTGGCTTATGAACCCGATCCGGCGCTACTTCAGCAAGTCAGTCAGCAATAATCTAAAACTGTCAGGGGGATTATTCTCTCGAACCCGTCGCCGGGTCGTTGTTTTCGAGTGGGGCGTTTGGAGTAGCGGAGAGAGAATGGTTATTTTATTGATTGAGATTCTGTTGGTTAAGCCATTGAGCCAGGCTATGAGAGACATCCGTTAGGGCTTGAATCAATTGCGGGGCCAATTCTGCGCTACCGGAGCGTATATGCAGATCTCGCTGGGGAAAGGGGATTTCGATTTTGCGATCGCGAAATTTTTGATCAATCCGGAAGTAGAGATCGCTTTTGATTTGCTCTTGACGACGGGGGTCAGCAATCCAAACTAGCAAGCGAAAGTCGAGGGCACTATCTCCGAATCCTTTGAAATAAACTCGCGGCAGCGGATTGGACAGAATATCGGGATGTTCTTGCCCCACCTCAACTAGCGTGGATTTAACTAAGTTCACTTGGGAACCATAGGCCACACTAATCGGTAACCCGAGGCGAGAAACGGGGCTATTGTGGCTCCAGTTAATAATTTCTCGATCCAAAAAATGTGAGTTCGGCAAGATTATCGAAATTTGATCTAGGGTGCGAATCTCCGTGGAGCGCACACTAATTTTGGCAATGGTGCCACTCAGCTCACCCACTTCGACAAAATCCCCCACCTGCACTGGCCGATCAAAGATCAACACCAAACCACTCACAACTTCCTTGGCAATATCTTGAATTCCTAAGCCAAAGCCCACCCCCAAAACACCCGCAAATACTGTTAGGGAGCTGACGTCCAAGCCCCACACCTGGAGCAGCACAATCGAGCCCAAAACCGCAAAAATATAACTACTAGTTAACGCAATGCTCTCTTGGGCCGCTAAGCTAAGACCGGTCAAAGACAAAACTCGTGATCGCATAGTCTGCTTCAGAAGCCGCGCCAGAAAAACAAGCCCCACGAATGCGATCGCCAAAAATAGCAAATCAATTAAGGAAAAAGCTCGCGTTCCAAGACTCAAATTATCTGCTGTTAAACTACCCCAGATGCGTCGCTGAATTTCTCGGTGGAGTGTTCTCGTTTGTGGCAGTAGGTCAAAACTTGCAGAAATCATGGCATACCAGATGCCAATATTCCCCAGGAAAAAAAAGAATCGAAGCCCCAGTGTGACTCGGTGAGAGATGGCATTGGTGCCTTGGGACTGAGCTTGCTTTTTTTGCTGCAATCGAATGCGCCACAGTCGACGCAGCACCCATGAGCACAGACAGGCGAAGCTCATATATAAGAGCGTCAAGGCCGCTGAGCGCAGCCAAAACCTCGGTCTACGCTCATTATTAGCTTTAGTAATCGCTTGAGTGAGCTCTCGGCTCCATCGCTGAGCTTGTTGTTCCGGGCTTTGTCCCGTCTCGGTATCCCGTACAGTCACGGATAACAAATAGTCGTCACCCCAATATATGACTGGGACCGAGCTCCTTTCATCCACGGTCACCAACGCTGCAAACTCACCCCGATTAACTTTGCGTTGAATGAGATTATTGACTAACTTTGCGCGTTCCTGAGCCGAATAACGCTCTGTCTGCCCGACCCGAAAAATAGTTTGACCATCGACTTGGATTGGTGCTGTATCGCTGACTTGAGCAAACGTACTACCTGCCAACAACAACAGCCCAACCAGGACCAACCCCATTTTTACGCACCAAGATTTAAACCACCGGCCCATAACCTGTCTGCCCAGTTCGCCACCCCAAAGCCTAACGTGTTTCTGAACTCGGTAAGCTTTCTAAAACCGGTTTAGTGACCAAAGCCGCTTCCGCAGCAAGTTTCGGTTCAATGTAGAGCTTTTCGATAAACACATTCGCCCCAGCAACCCAGGGCGGTACGATCAAGGCACCTACAATTCCCAACACTTGGGCTCCGCCTAAAACGGCTAGTAGCTGGTACAGCGGAGATACCCGTACAGAAGATCCGACCAACAACGGATCCAACACGTAGGTCTCCAGATTTTGAATAATTACGAATAAAAGCAGCACCCACACAAAGGTCCAACCCCCTTGAGCAACTGCCACAATCAACGCCGGAATGGACCCCAAAACTGGTCCAAAAAAGGGAATCAAATTCGTGATCCCCGCGATCGCCCCTAAACCCAACGCCAGCTCAGAAACGCCCACTAGACGAAGACCAAAAGTAACTGCGATCGCAAGAATCGACGATACTAAAATGCGACCTTGAATATAGCTCCCCATGCGTCGACCCGCAGGGGTAATCTGTGCTTCAATCCGCTGATTCCAGGGGTGAGGGAACAGTTGCACAATCCCTCGAATCAGAGATTGGGCTCCCGACAACATGTAGCCGGAAAATAAAAGCGCCAATATCAAATTCAAAACGCCGCCGACGAGACCTCGAGTCACCCCCAAAGACCGAACTAAAACCTGCTGTCCCGAACGAAATGCCCAACTTGTAAGACTTTGCAGATCAAAGAAACGGGTAATCATCGCCAAGGTTTCGGGTTCATCGGCACCTAATCGCACCGCAATGTCTTCAGCCGTGGTTGCTAGAACATCTAAATAATTAGGCAGTAAGCGGATCAAGCGTTCAATTTGCTGAATTACGGTTGGACCAATCAACAAAATTACGCCCACCGTCATGGAAATCAGACCCAGAAAAACCACGATGACGGCCAGCCAGCGCGGCAACCTTAATGCTTCAGCGCGATTTACAATTGGCGCTAATGTCGCGGTTAAGACCACGGCAATCATCAATGACACGAGCAGACCCCGCAATTCCCACAGCAAAATCAGTAGCAACCCAACCCCGATAATCAGAAACAGATTTTTGAGGGAAATGCCTCTAGATGATGATGGTGGAGTATAAAATTCCATAGAGAAATAGGCACAAGTGTGACATTT
>JBCDHF010000025.1:0-19087 GCA_038750375.1 Cyanobacteria bacterium P01_H01_bin.15 | reverse complement strand
GGCGCAATCTATCTAACCAGGTCACTGCAACGGACTTAGTATAATTGTTGTAATTAAAGCGGGGCTTGCGATTCCCCTCCGGGGACACTTCGTGAACGCCGCAGAATTCCGACCGTTCGGGCTCTAAACTAACTTCAGACCTTTTATATTATTTGAAAATCCGTGGGTCAAATTCGAAATCAAGTTTTTCATAGTGTTCAAAAATCTCTGTGACTTTCGGGTGATTTGGGTTTACAACGTAATTCTTATCTCTTGGTGAGATGATTGATGGAACTTGCAGAGCCACAGACGGTGAGTCCGGAGCATTTAAAAATTCATCCCCGATTTCTTGTGTATCTTCGCTTGCAGGAATATCTCGCCAAGACTGAGGTAAATCATCTAAATCTAATTTGGCAATTAAGTATTCGGGCATATCAATTCGATATAAGTCATATTGGTCAATGATATTTGCGTCATTGTTTACATGAACCAATACTTCAAGTGAGCAAAGAGATTCAGATTCAGCAAAATATAGTGCTTCAGTGCCTTTGGAGTTCCATCTGCCACCATATAGTTTCGCGCCAACAGGACTGAAAGGAGAGTCAGCAAACTTTTTCTGTGTCAGTCTGTAGAGCTTCACTATGAGAAAACGCCATGCTCAACGCGACCAATCAAGTCTTTGACTATTTCAAAGTCCACAGTGGTAGAAACCATGTCTAAAGGTCGTTTTCCACCTAAACCATAAACACTTTCACGTATCCACCCTAGAGCCCTTTTTTCATCGTTAAATAGCTCGGTTGCAAGCTTAATTAACATCGCTAGACGATAAATTGCGTCACTCTCTTGAGTTGTGAATCGCTCATCATTTTTCAATCTGCGTTTGATTGTGCTTACTGGAATATGAGTCACATTATGAAACTCATTTTGTGATAGCTTAGTTCTTTCAATAATGTTCTTATAAACTTTAGGTTCAAACCCTTGGTGGACTGCTTCTGTTCTTGTATCCTCGATACCAAGAGCAAACCAGAAATTGTTTTTAGCGCCACGCTTTGGTTTAAACGTTTGAATCGTATCTCCTACCATAAAACCTCATTTTTTAAAAAACAGTTCATTTGGTTTGTATATGCTAGTCCATTTGGGCTGGTCTTGCAATTTAGCCCCAACAAGATGTTCAAACGGATAAATGACTATTGGCTGGGTTTTGCTTCACATTATCTCCGACAGTTATGTACCTCTTAACGTGATATTAGACGGTTGCGGCGAGTAGTTTTTGGTAAGGGCACTATTGGGGGTTTTTGCGATAACGCCCTTCATCATTTCCAATTTCTCCAGTTCTACATTGGAGACGATTTGTCAGAGTTTTCCTAGAGATGCTGTATAGAGAAAATGGCTCTGCGATAGTGTTGTGATCGCAGGAGTATCCCGATATTTTCAAAAGTGATTTCTGGGAGAAGGAAAGAACACTGTTAAACGTTTCCAAAGAGTCTGATAGGCAAATATTGGCGTAGTAATTGAAATCTTTATCTGTAGTGTAGATTTTAAATTCTGCACGAGTAGCAACTGCACAAATGAGAAAATCGGTATTTGAGCCTTGAACTCCTTTTGAGCGGCAGAAGTTTGAATACTGGGCAGCAGCCTTATAATCAGCATCCAATATCGGTTCATTCGGAAAATACTGGAGCTTATTGCGAAGTTTCTCATACTTGATCTTATCTATATATCCGGACAATAACTCCTGTCTAATTGCACCAATAATTTTTACCTGATTCTCATCAATGAGCTGAATTAACTGATTAACGATAGAAGCTTGAGTGGCAGAGCTGCCCCGTAGAGCGATAGACCAGATACAGGTATCTACAAGTACGCCACTCATTTTCATCCTTTTTTGTAGTCGTAATCAGCATCTTGAGCTAAATTGCCAAACAAAGTAATAATCTCACGCTGCTTTCGGCGCTGCACAAACTCGGTCAGAGCCTGATTCACAGTCTCTTTTTTGGTCGAAAAGCCACCAATTTTGAGTGCCTCTTCCAATAAATCAGTATCGATAGAGAGGTTAGTCGCCATCTTAGTTTTTTCCACACATTGACTCACACATCCTATCACACAAAAAAGTGGTGAAATGGTGGTTGCACTTAACGAGCAATTAACTCCCGCTCCCCTGACCAATTTACGTTAAATAGCTGTAGAAACCTAGCTGGTGAAGGCGTTTCATAAGAGCACCTTCCAATTTTGACTGTTTGGAAGCTTCTTAAGTATGGTGCCTCAGGCAAGGCATTTTGAAGAATTATTTTGCGATCGCCCTCTTCGTCGTTTCATATTTTTCTAGTTCTATTGTGGAGACGACTCGCCGGGTTTTTCGTAGAGATGAGATGCAGGAGAAAGAGAACAGTTTTGCGATCGCCTAAATTTCCTGATTGAATTTGTCTGTGATGGCAATTTGATTCAGACAATTCGAGGAATCCCATACAGGATTTGAAGAAAAGCATTTTGGCTAGTTTTTGCGATCGCAGAACTTTCGACTAATTCCTGACGCGATCGCAACTCACCAAATCCCGAAAAAATTCAAGTGCGATTGTCAAGCACCAAAAAGTTTTGTAATATTGGCGCAACCTGTCTGCCCAGGTCACTGCAACGGACTTAGGATAATTGATGTAAATAAGACGGAATTCGTTCTCGCCGCTGAATTCTGCCCCTTATGTCCCTTTCGAGTGATTTACCTGGCCAGTCCACCATATAAGCGTGGTGAGCGAAATCGTTAATAATGCAGTATCTCGCGTTCATACCCTTCATGTTGATTATTGCCGGTGTCGGATTGAGTTTCGCCCGAATACTACCAGCTATGCTTGGATGGGTGGTCACCGTACTGGGCGTTCTCATTGGGCTCGGTTTTGCGGTGAATGAAGTTTTTTCAGAAAACTCGAACGTTTGGCTCGCATTATTGGTTGCGCTACCCTCCATGGTTGCAATACCCATGATGGTCAACGATCTTCAATACCCAAAAATCAACGATGTTTCAACGAATCTTGAAGACCCACCCGAGTTTGTCACAGCTTGTCGAAATGCCGCAAATAAGGGGAGGGATATGTCGTTCCCTGAAAAAAATGGGCTGATCATCCGGCAATCATACAAAAATGTTAGGCCGCTCTATTCCGATGAATCATCGGCACAAGTTTTTGGGATTGTCGAGACGCTTGCGCGCATTCAACCCGGTTGGGTGGTGACCCGAACTGATATCAGCGCGCTTAGGATAGAAGTTGAAGTGACTTCTTCAATCTTCAAGTTTGTTGATGATGTGATTATTAGCATTTCGGCTCAAGCTGAACAAACCCGTATCGACATGAGATCGAAGTCGCGCGATGGCTTGGTTGATGCAGGAGCAAACGCGAAACGCATAGAAAGGTTTTTGAAAGAGCTCGAGAATTTTTCCTCCACAAGTGTGCTTGGAGGATGAGCTTGGGTCACATAACATGATATCGGAGAGCGATGAATGTTCCTCTACGCTCTACATTTTCGCCTGAACGCGGACGTTATATCAAAATAGGCTAAAGAGCGCCCCAAGATATTAACCAACACAAAGAAAATGCAGGATCTATTCCTGTTTACGCAGGAATCACTGCACTGCTGTTATGGCGCACTACTGCAGTTGCCAACAAGATCGCGGTCTCTTATATAGATGGAGTAAGTGCAGGCGTTATTAGATCACTTATTGCAGGTGTAATAATAGCTCTTGTTATTGTCATTATTTTGGCGTATCCTTTTACTCGGACCATTCAAGATCGTCTGCTTTTATCTATTTCTGGAATAGCCTCATTCGCTATTTAGCCTGTGTTGTTTAGCGTACGAATAGAGCGCACCAGTGTTGAGCATACAGCTTTAATAATGGCATTGATCCCAGTATTTACCGTTATGTTGGGCTCCTTAATAGAACGCAAAGCTCTGAAGACAGGTTGGTGCATCTTTAGCCCTAATTGCCACCGTCGCGTTAATAGTTGTTAGGCATGACCACCATTCATCATTTAATGCTGGAGCCAGCCTAGACGGTGATCTGATCGTCTTTGCTGGCGGGATCGCGCCATTGGCTATGTCGCTGGCGGTAAGTTATCACCAAAGATAGGAACCAAAGCAACTACATTCTGGGGACTTTCAATCGCTTTACTCATCCTCATTCCTGCGTTCTACTCGGTATCAGGAAATACACATGGGGTAAATGTGCCTGCTAACGGCTGGTATGCAATAATTTGGATGGCTTTAATTTCGCTACTTTCCGATTATGCATTGTAGTTCTTTGCGTTAGGTCGGGGTGGGGTTAAACGCATTGGTTCAATCTTGCTTGTCATGCTCGTGATAGCATTATTTTTTGCGAATCTGGTATTGGGCGAGCAAGTAACTATATTCATGTTAGTTATTTGTGTTTGCATTGTATTTGCTAGGTACCAGGCGCAGAAATATGCTACGTAAAAGATATAATATTCCGATTAAAAGGGGGCTTTTGTCTCTTGGAGGGGTAGTATGGGCTTCATATGGGGAAAAGTATGAGAGATTCTGAGAATCCATGCAATGAAGTCTCATGCAGCCTTACCGCTGATGAACTAAAGGCCCAGAGGAATGATCTGATACCGGGTCTATTCAATCGTTCTGAGGAGGTTGATGAGTTGCAAGATGGTTTTAGGTTTACCTTTTCAAATCGCCCCAATCTGCTGATTGAATTAGCTGAGTTGATTGAAAAGGAACAGGCTTGTTGTAATTTCCTGAGGTTTACCCTTCTCGTAGAAGAAAGGGGCGGGGCTGTTACTCTTGAGGTCACTGGTCCTCCTGGAACCGCCGAATTGTTAAAAGGCCTATGATGTAAATGTCAGTCAATTTTCAGAAACCTGACAGACCCGTGTAATCCCCTCCAGCGGAATTTTCTCTGGTAAGAGTTTGTTGACAATTGCTGTGTTTTTTGCTGAAATCAATTTCTGTTGCGGATTTTCGACAAATTGACGCCTACATTCTTTGCATTTATCATTTTTGCTTGCGATTGCAAATGAAACCGTTGTTGACGATTTTGCTGGAATAGCAGCGGGAGCATCCGAGTTTAGGCATGGATATCGCTGGTTTATCTGCTCCTTTTCTCCATCTTTATATACCTAGAACTACCCTTTTTTCACGTTAGCCAAGCGGATAAGTCTTTATGATTGAACGGCTGCTCGAGAAATAAATTTAAAGATTTCCGAGATGTGTTTAATACGATCTATCGGGCGTTCTCGCAACTTCAGATAAAATATTAGTTGCTTAAACCGAAATTGATAATTCATATAGGTCTGATTAGGGACATACAGCGATTTATCATTTTGGCAAAAAAGTTCTTGGCAGACTTGCCGTCTTAGATAGTTAATACTGGGAGTCTTTGAGATGGAAAGGCATAGCTCTGTTGGTAAATCAATGGATAGTAATTCCTGAGCGAGCGATAGCCCAAAATAAAAAACGCGCTCAATCCCCATCTGCTGAGCTTGAGCGATTAAATTACGCCAGTTCCAGAAATTATTCCGATGGATGAGATAACCAATATCGCAAATTTTTGACAGATGTTCTATCCGTAAGCGTCGTTCCCAGCAATCTTTTGCAATTTGGATACAAAGAATGATTAGCAAATCGTCTTCAGAGAAAGTCATTATCTGTTTATCAAATAACTCTATGGGACGTCTTTTTTCCCAGAGCTCTGAGAAGGGTAACTCTAGATGAAAGTAGAGTGGCGTTAGTCCCCAATGAAGATCAATCTCGACCTGGTTATGCGCATCGACAAAACTTTGCTCGCGATCGAAGGTTTCGATGATTTTGTATCTTTGCTCTAATAAGCAAGCCCTACTCTTCAGCACATCTTTAGGATGAATCAGCAGATCAATATCCCAAATTTGTCTAAAAGAGACTTTGCCGTAGGCAAGCATCGCCAACAACACGCCTTTGTACGGAATGACCGCAATATTCTGTTGTTCAAAAATCGAGAGAATTTCTAATAATTGATTGGTGTATTGAAGATTTTGGCGAGAGGTCTCGTAAAATTTAACGCGTAATTGAGCCTTGAACTTTGGCGGGAGAGTAACGTTAGATAATTGATTGAGGCGCTGATACAGAAGCGGTATGACGCGGTGTTTTTCGGCTAACTGGAGTAAAAATGTCCAGTCAATAAATTGTGTAAAATAATCTTGAATCTCAGGCGCTTTCGGATCGAAGGCTGGCTTAACGCAGTCGAGTAGAATTCGCCCTTCGACCCCCAGGCAGGGAATTAAATTCTTGAGATTTGAGGAAACGTTAGGCATTAGTCTAAACCTTGGCTTTGGGTCAGGATACCCTCAATAACGCTAGGAATTTGCGTTATGTCCGTCCCGAGATTGAGTCGAAATGTAGGAACTTTGCGGATTAGTTGAGACATAAACCTCAACGTGCCTTGATGGGCTCCCGGTAATTGAAAAATTGTGCTGATGGAGAGGGATTGCAGGGCTTTACCGGGGCTGACGGGTTCAAAATCTGTTGATGGGGTTCCGGCTATCCGGGGCAACAGAATGGCTTTTAACGGAAATTCTCTAATAATTTGATGGGGATTGGCTTCGTGAACAAACAAGGTTGCTTTCTCGGTTTCTAAGTTTTCTGAGTTGAAAATATGGGGAGCTAAACTAGGAAATCGGTTGATGTCTGACTGTCCTTTTAATTTCGCCGTATTGTAGAGGCTGTAAACAGTGGGCTCGGGAGTTAAAGAAACTAGAGAGTAATCATCGCTGGCGTAGCTGAGTTTGGAGTTGAGGCAGCTTAGACAGGTCGTAGATTTTCCAGAGCCTCCTTGACCCACGATCAACATGCCACCCGCTGCCGTTCCAACAGCTCCTGCGTGAACAAGTTGCCAATTTTTCTGGGTGAACCACCAATGCAAGATCACCCGTAGGCTGGCACCGACCACGTTATAGGGCAGCTTAGTGGCATTCTCAATCCAGTAATATGCGATATTGTGTTGTAGATCCAGCACGCTTAGCCGATTTGGATAGGGGAAAAAAGCCCCCCTCATGGCTGTTCCGTCGAAATGGATTAATTCACCTCGACTATCCCCGTGTAGCCACCATTGAGCACGCAGTAAATCGATATAGCTTGAGAGTAACAGCGGCAATTTAGATTGGTTGGATGCGTTGTCCCAGATTTGGACAGATAAGTCTGGTGTCTCGTGATTAGATGTGTCTAGATGGCTGAGCGCGCGGGTAAAGTAGGGCTCTAAAGCAGCATTAGCAAAATTTAGGCAAATCTTATGCGGTCCGATTTGGTAGGTTCTGCTGCTTGTGTTATTCGCTTGCTGTTGAGCCCGGCTAAATCCGAGGCTTAGTTGCTCTTGTAAATCTTTGAGATCATCTTCGTTGAAGGTCTCGCGAGGATGCTGACCGCTGGTGGTAGCTGTGGATAGGTTAATGGGTGAAGCTGTATCCATCGATTGATGTTGTCGGTCTATTGTTGGCTAGCTTAATAAAGAAATAGTCTTGCTTCCGTTGAATGGTCTTTCTAGAAGAATCTGACCAGACTTCTGCCAGGTAAATGTGTTGGAGGCTCTAGCTCGGGCATTGATGCCGAGCTGATGTCTGAGCCCGGGATTGTGAAAGAGTTGCGCGATCGCATTTTCAGTTTCTTGGTGATTGGTTGTATCGACTAGAAGCCCAGTTTGGTTGTGAATAATGGCTTCTGAAACGCCCCCATTATTTCCGCCAATAGAGGGTTTTCCCATCAAAGCAGCTTCGAGGAAAACAATGCCGAATCCTTCCCAGTCTTTGCCGTCTAAAAAACGATTAGGCATCACAAATATCTCGCAAATGTTGTAAAGTGCCGCTTTGGTTAATTCATCGACACTGCCCAGCAGGATAACGATTGAGTCTAGTTTTAAAGAGTGAATAATTTCTGTTAATCGCTCTCGATCTGCCCCTTCTCCGGCAATCAAGTAGCGTAAATGGGGAAAGCTCTGACGCAGCTGAGGCAGGCTTTGCAGCACCAGATCAAATCCCTTGCGAGGAACTAGTCGACCTACCGACAGCAGGGTCTGTGAATTTTGAAGGTGCCATTTTTCCCGAATTGCGATCGCAGTTTTTTCAATTGCTTGCGGATTTATAAACGGTTGAACTCCAGGGTAAACAACCTGAACCGGTTGTGTGAGCTGGCAGCGATCGCGAACTAATTGTACCGTTGCAGCGCTGCAAGCATAAACACTAGCGGCTGCTTGAAGGTCGGCTTGGCGCCACTGCTGGACTTTGGAGGAGGGTGGATAAATGATTTCGAGTCCGTAGGTGAAAATTGAGTAGGGGATGTGTTCTTTTCTGAGGGCTTCACACCAAAAATGGGTGGTCGGCTGCCAAACACCGATAAATATACGCACCGGCTCCGACAGATAGGGTCTTAGCAGCGGTAAAAGAACCTTTTGCCCATAGGACTTTAATTGTAAGAACTGTAGCGCTGCCTGTTGAGGTGTTAAGGTCTCGATTGTTGAGATTTCTAATGCGGGTAGATCTGGCAACGTTTGACATTCATAGGCCATTGCCTCTGTCTTTTGATTGGATGGAATATGAGGCGGAACTGTACTGAAAACATGAGCGGGATGATGAGAGCCAATGTAATGCCAGAGTTGATTTAGATATTCGGCAATTCCGCCCGGATTAGGCTTGAAATTGGGAGTTAGTAAAATATATCTCATGAATTTAGATGTTTAATCTAAAAGTTGAAAATTTGTCTACTCATATTTTGTATCAACGCGTAGAACCTATTTATTCTGATTTCTCTAGATCTGAAATGTACTGCAAGGGTCGTTCGTCAGGAAATCCTAATGCGATCGCGGCTTGGAATTCTGCGATCGCAGGGGCCTCTTTCCCTACCGCCTGTAAGCATAGTCCAGACCAAAACCTCAGATGGCAGTCATCGGGATAAGTGTTGCGATAGTGGGTGATGCCGCCTTCTCCTTCAGCTAATAGAGGTGAAGACTGAGCAATGAGCTGGTCAGCATGTCCGGCTGTGGTAAGGCTAGATGCTCTATAGCTCTCGGCAAAAGCGTTCATGTTCTCACCTAGGGTTTCGATAAATTCTTCTGCGCGGGAGGTGGGGGTTCCTGGCCAGCGACGGACCCGTTTATCTTGATAGAGCATTTGTTCATAGACCTGATGCATCTGCTGAGTCGGCATTTCAGGCAGAAACTTTTCCTGGGCATAGCGTTGAGCATTTTGCCCCAAACGCTTTCTTTCTTGTGGATGATGATACAAAAACTCAATTGCTTGCTGATATTCTGATTCGCTATAGACAACTAGCCCCGTTTTTTCATGCTGAACCAGATGCTTGAGTCCGCCGTGAGGAAATACGACGGCTGGGATTCCCGCATACATAGCTTCTTGGAGACTTTTTTCCGAGGTGGCATAGGTGTCTGGACAGAGAGGATAGCCAAAAACATCTAGATTGGACAGTATGGGCTTAATTGATTCCCGGTAGCCACAAAATTCGAACTTATCGGCAGTGCCTAACGCTTGTGCCTGTTTCGCCAAAAGCTCATCTATTCCCCCACCGCAGACAATGAATTTCACGTTAGGAATGTTTATCTTGCTATGCATCGGGACATAGCGCGCATACATTTTGGAAAAATTGACTGTGCCGATATACCCCACATTGAACGTGTCGTGAGGCTCGGGTTGGCAGTCAAGTAAACGACTAAAGTCCGCAATTCCTGGTACAACAGCTTGTTTCTGTTGTTGAATTTCTACAGGATAGGTTTCCCACACTGAGAGTTTGCCGGTGGCTGGGGTCGTCGCCACGATCTTGTCAGCGAAATCAATCAATCGATGAGTCAGAGTTTGAGGGGGATGCTGTCCAACCACTTTCAGCCATAACATCAGGCGCATGGCTGGCAATTGCGATCGCAGAAATTCGTACAGAAGCGGACTATTCCAAAAATGCACCTGAACAATATCGGCCTGCCCAATCAGCTCGTGGAGTCGCTTTTCTTGGGGCTGACGAATAATGATTTCGATGCCTGCCTGTTTGGCTTGAATCAAAAACGGAGGATAGGCAAATCGTGTGAGGATGACCAGATTATGGGTCTGAGGGAGATTAAGTTTACGGGCATACTTGACTGCGGCAATGAGTGATCGTGCTGGGCCGCCCGTGTAAAATTTCTCCATGATGTGTAGGATTTTCATCGGCTGACTCCTCTACGATTTGGATCGCTGACGCCGACGACGGAGAGACTGGAGCACAATCTCTACTAGCTCATCCCGGTTGGTGTCTACATTGCCCGATAAATTCCCTTCATGGATACATTTATACGTTAAAACTTGTTGAATAACGCCTTGCGAGACCTTCGCATCTCTAGCGCGCGAGAACCAATCTGCATCACAGCCAATTTTAAAGGCTTCTTTGAATTCGCCTATTTCTGCAAACAGCGATCTTCTGATTAGCAAAGCACTGGGCGTACAGCCATTGTGAATCATTTCAAAAGACTGGGCGGTGTAGGCCGCATTGGGTTGACAGCCGTCTTCTAAGACAAACTTTAATTGCGTGATGACATATTGAGTGGCGGGATTTTGCTCAAAGTAAGTGATTTGCTGCTGTAATTTATCGACATGCCACAGATCATCATGATCTAAAAAGGCCACAAACTCCCCGGTGACAGCTTGAATGCCGGTATTTCTCGCATTAGCTAAGCCGGTTCCCGACTGTTGCAGCAAAGTCACTTCCGGATAGGATTGAGCAATAGCAGCAGTTTGATCTATCGAGCCCCCGTCGACAACCAGGATTTCGTGAATCGGATAGGTTTGCGCCAAGATGCTGTTAATCGCTTTATCAAGGTGCTTTTCCCCATTCAAAACCGGGGTGATTACGCTGATCGTCTTGCTCATGGGTTCAATCTTTGATGGGGAGACAATTCAATATGGATAGAAAAGTCTAGGCTAGCCGGATGGACCGGGCAGTGACAATCCTGACTGGAGCCCGTTTAATAGTGTCTCGCAAAAATTTGGGTAGTAATGATGCTGGACGAGTATCTGCTGTTTATCGGGATTGTAAAGGGCTTCCAATGGCGAGTTCAGACAGTGGCTGAGCCCCTTCGCGATCTCGTGGGGCTCCTGGGCATTAACCGTGACGCCCAATTCATAAGATTCAATTAAGCGACCCATCAAACCAAAATTAGAGCCTAGAAGGGGTTTTTCTGCCGCCGCAGCTTTCAATAATATCCCGCTCATTCCGACGTGGCGGGGATAGGTAGCTAAAATAATATCGGAAATTTGGAAATAGATATCGACAGCTGGCTCTGGAATAAACTCAAATCTGCTCACAATTTGCAGGAAAGTCCGTTGTTGTAGAGTCTGGGTATATAAATGCAATGCTTCGGTGAAGACCGGACTTTCGGGCTGACCGATGAGTAAGAGTGTAATTTGCTGCTGCTGTACAGATGGCAGATAGCGTAGACTTTCGAGCAACTTCATAATTCCTTTGCGCCGTGAGAGGGCACCAAATAAAAGGAAAACTCTGCGATCTCGTTCAATATCAAAGGATTCTTTCAGTTGCTGAAGCTGTTGCGGGGGTGAAGAAGATGGCAGTTGGATAGGGTCTGGCAGATAAGTCAACTTATTTGATGCAATTTTTCGTTGGGCAGTCTCTACGGCAAAATTGTCCAAACAGAAAAGCTGGCTTAGCTGAGGGTGTTTTAGAAAGCGAGATAAGATAAATTTCTCTTTGAGTTGCTTGGTCGGATCAGTATTTCCAATAGCGAAACCCACATCGCTGTAGTGAAATTGGGGGTTGAAGTAAATGCCGCTCAAGCCACAGGGAAATTGGATATTCAGAGCTGCAGCCATGCGATTGATGCACAAATACATCACAATGCCTTGAGTGATTTTGAGGCTCTTAGCGTATTGGCAGAAAAGTTGATGTTCGTAGGCTAAAAGTGAGGACGAACTTTGTTCTAAAAAATGGGAACTTGGCGTTTGATAATAGTCTTGTTTAAGGGATTCTAGGTTCTCTGTCTCTGTGGGGGTCAGCAAAATTACTTGAGCTAACTCTCTTGGAAATTGTTGTAACGACTGAACAATATCGGAGTGTTGTTGTTGATAATGATGAGACAGCACAAAATGGAGACAACGCCTTCTGGAAGGTGCTGTTTGCCAGTAGCTCAACAAATAGCGCAGGTAGGTGGAGTGATGACCGTCGTGCCACGGCTCAAATATCATTAAATTCATAATTATGAGCGAACCCAAAGGAAAAAAGCTTACTTTCTAACATCATCTCGCGGGTCGGCAAAAATAGGATATTTGATGGTGTAGGGGGTCAGCTTTAGCGACAGCGGCTCTTCTGTATTTTTTTGAATATGTAAAAATGGCAAGGTCATGTTATAAGCTTTTACTTGGAATCCCTCTTGATGAATTTTTTCAAAAAAATGTTTGAGCGCAAGAGAGTTGCCAGAATTCATAATGATGAAATTATCAAGATCATGTAAAGCGATGCCATTAGGTTTCAGCACTCGCCAAAATTCTTCGATTAAACGGGCTTTTTGATGGATATAACCAAATGAAACTTGGCTAATTATCAGGTCAAAATAGTTACTGGGTAAGAATGCTAAATTACCATGATTGATATCTCGAAAATGGAGAACGGGTAGCTTGATTTGATTGACTTCTGATTCTGTAAAGATATTCCAGTATACTGCCGTTTGTTTAATGTAGTCAGGATTATTTAATAACTGCCATTTTTTTTGGCTGATCCCATGAAGTTCCATCTCAGAAAACAATTTCCTTAGCTGCATTAAGACTCTTCCTTGCCCTATTCCTAATTCAAGAAGACGGATCTCATGCTGAGGAGATTGAATATTTTTTAAGATTTCAACGATGTTGAACGGACTAAATAGAGTGTTGTAATTCTCTACGGGACGAGAGGTGTATTTATTATCTCTGGGATAGACTTCTGTATTGCTTAGGATTTGCCACAAGCATTTTCTAAACCGTTTAAGTTTTTGTCTCATAGAAGCTCCGTGTATATCCAATTGTTAGATAATAGCTTGCCTAATAATAGGGAGTATTAATATCGAGTTGCCCATGCCTCCTTAAGTTGAAATCGTTGCGATAATTCGGTGTCGTGATAGACGTAGGGAGCCACAGTGGTAAGGTACTGATCGATGAGTGGCTTGGCTTTGATCGCAAGAGATGAGCGTAATAAGTAACCTTCAATGCGCCAATGACTAAAACCTAGCTTTTTTGCTTGGGAGAAACTAGCTAACGCCCGAATGTTATCGCCCTGATATTGGTAGGTCAATCCAACCCAAAATGCGAGAAATGTGTCTCTAGGATAAGCTTCTTGATAATGCAACAATCCTCCACCCCGACGATCGCATAAGGCGGGAAAAGAGCAAGCAATCATATCATCTGTATTGATGAGCTCTTGTAAATTGGTAGAGGTTGCGTTGGCGCGGAAATAATTGCCCAGATTTCCCAAGGTCGGAACAAACAACCGACTCCCTTCAAGCTGTTCTGCGGAAAAGAGTTGGCGAGAACGTTTAGGACGTTGGCACAACCTTTCATAAACTCTAAGCCAAGCATTAGCAAGACGAGCTGGGGAAAATTCTTTCTGTATATATTGTTGAGCCTGATTTCCGAGACGCTTTCGTTCTCGAGGATTGTGATACAAATACGTGATCGCATTTTTGTAGTCAGCCTGATTGCAAACCACCAAACCGGTTTGATTATGAATCACAGTTCGTGCTGCTCCACCGTAGTTGAAAACGACCGGCGGTACACCCATTGCCATCGTCTCTTGAAGAACTAGTTCGACAGTGGAGTAGTTATCGGGGCACAGCGGATACCCAAAAACATCTAGCGTGGCTAAGACCGATTGAATATCCTCGCGATACCCCAGAAACTGGAATTTATCGGAAACGCCTAATTGTGAAGCTTGGCGCTGTAAGGTGCGACATCCCGACTCCCCCCCACAGACGATAAACCGGATTCCCGGCACCCCAATCTCGGCGCTCATCCTCACAAAATCAGGGTGGATTTTGTTGGGTGTCGTCGTGCCAATAAACCCGACGTTGTACCCAGAATGGTCTTGTCTTTCAAACGGCAGTAGGCGCTTAAAATCAGTGCAGGCAGGGATAACGTCTATCGAGTCGGCTCGTGTTGCCTCCTGGTGATCTCGGAGTTTTTCAACGGTATAAGTGCTGGTTGCGACCACTTGATCGGCGAAGTCAATAATTTCCGGGGAGAGAACTTGCGGGAGCGTGACCCCGCCAATATGACACCAAAATACGATGCGGGCAGCAGGGAAAGGCTTTTGCAGAAATTGATAAAGCTGGGGATGATTCCAAAAGTGAATCTGCACAATCTCGGCAGCTGCGATCGCGTGGTGGAGCTCTATCTCTGAGTTGCGATCGCAAATTTGCTCAATGCCATGGCGGGCAGCCAACTCCCGGGCTTGAGCTCCAACGGGCATTAGGGATAGTACTGATTGCTGTAAATCGGACGTTTTTGCTAAAGATTGGACTAGGATCAGTAGCGCTCTTGAGGCGCCGCCTAAGGTTAAAGCCGGGATGATATGTAGAACCTTCATCGGTAACGCAATCTCAACGCTAACTCAGCCAATTGGACAACTCATAATTGCAAACAAACACGGTATTGAAATGAAGGCTCTATATTTTCTGTAACGGCAACCAAGGCTGGGCATATCGGTTGTACCAATACTTGAGTTTCCCTGAGAGTCTGGGGGAGACCTGTCTGACCTGCACAGACAAAAAATAGTCAATTCTTTGCTCCTGTGACAGCCGCCGCGTTTGGGTTAAGTCGATGAAATAAGCAAGCCCCGGACTAGGGGGTAGCTTTTTGAGATAGGGAAGGATTTGCTTAAGGGGATAAATCATTTGATTGTCACTCAGGTAACTTTCAATGATCTCCCAGTCAATAGACTCAAAAGAAGCGTTGAGTAAAGTGCTCAAGTTTGCAAGCCAATCAATAAAATTCTTGGGCATTACAGAGTTTAGGCTACTGAGCAGATAAAGAGCTTGATAGGTCTCATTTAAGACCGGAAGCTCAATGCCGTTGAACAGACAAGTGCTCGTCTGTAGTGGATGCAAGTCTGTAATTGTTAATTGAGCGTTTTCGCCCAGCTGGATGGCGGAGGTGAAGCTGACTTCTATATTCTCTGGAGTAATGACTGTAAATAAACTGGGGCATGAATTCCCGTTGTTATCGTCAAGGCTAGGCTGCACTGGAAAGTTCGCCTCTAAGCAAGCCTGTTTGAGGGTTTTGAGCTGACTTGGCGGCACTATAAATAGGAAGTCTCGCAGCTTCATCAATTTATCTGATGAGTAGAGAGCAAGAGACAGACCTCCAATACCAATTAGAACTGGTTGAATTTGACGCTGCTTCAATAACAGTAGAATTTTAGTGATCTCTTGTTTGAAAACCTGATTTCTACACCAAATATAGCGACTGGTTCCTTTCAGGAAATCCACTAAACTATCTTGAATTTGATTCGCTTCTAGATTGTGAGAAATCAGGGGTAACAATAGATAGTCTGCCCCCGAGATGTTATCTTCTGCCATCGTTTCACGAAACTGGGGCCATGCAGCCAGCAACTCGTCGCCTTGGGAAAAAGCAACGGCTAAGAGATTAATTTGGCTGGATGATAGTAATTTCATAAAACTGGTGCAGTCAGATAAGTGGCATATATAAGCAGACGATTCCGCTATTCTCAGCCGCTGTCTCTAGGAAATACGCTTGCTTATACGACGGCTTCAAATGGAGACGTTTGTTGTTTTTGGACCGTGAGTTCTTCATAGTAAGAGCGCTCCGTATTGACTTGCCATAAATCATGATGTTCACCTAAGATATTTTTCGCTGCCAGGAGACCTGTCAACATCGAATGATCCTGATTGTTATAGCGATGCATTCCATTTCGACCGATAGTTTGTAGGTTTTTAATGGTAGATAAATACTCTCGAATAACTTGTAGACGGTCTTGATAGCCAGCATCGTATACAGGATAAGCTTTCGGCTGACGAATAATCGTACCTGCTTGCACTTGATCGGCTGGAGCGAAGCCTAGTCTTTCGACCTCCTGGATCGCCAGATTGAATAGATCTGTCTGCGATAGCTGCCATAGATTATCGCCCTCGCTACAGAAATATTCCATACCCAGAGAGGTTTTGTTTAGATCGGGGACGAGCTGAGCACTCCAATTTTTAAAATTTTGAATGCGCCCCACCTGATAACCGGAATCATGAATATAAATCCATTGGTCGGGGAAAAGACTCGGTTTGTTGATAATGAGGGTGACAATCATGAAGGCGCGGTAAGACAAACCTGCCGCTGCTTCCAAGACCGCTGTCGGGGGGGCGGGAGAAAGCTGTTTTAATAAGCTCGTGATCGGCATACTGGAAATCACTTGCTCTACTGGCAGCTGTTGGGTCTGACCGTTGCGTTCAATCGTAATTGAGCTGATGCGATCGCCTTTTCGTTCTAGTGCTAAAACCGGGGTATTGCAGTGGACTTGTCCGCCCCTGTCCTCAACGCTCTGCTGGGCTTGTTCCCACATCATGCCAGGCCCAAGGCGAGGATAGTCAAATTCAGTGATGAGGCTTTTGGTATTATTTTTGCGGATTAGTGCATTAATGACCGCTTGTTTAAGGGAGACCCCACGAATTCGCTGCTTGGCCCAGTCTGCTTGAATTTGGCTGCACGAAATACCCCACACTTTTTCGGTGTACGTCTTGAAGAAGGTTTCGTAGAGTCTTTGACCAAAACAATGGGTCACCCAGCTTTCAAACGTTTGAGGATCGGGACGGCGCCAGAGGGCTTTTAGTTTAGCTTGTAGATAGCTCAGCACAATCAAGCTGCTGTTAAGGATGCCCAGTCCTGAGAGTGTGTTGCGAATAGACAGAGGATAGTCAAAGAATTTACCGCGATAGTATATACGGGACAGTCTTGTGACTTTAAGAAAATCGTCTTGTAACCACAGTCGCCAAAGCTGTTGAACTTCTTCAACCTTGGTGTAGAAACGATGGCCGCCGATGTCGAATCGATATCCTTGGTAGTTCTCTGTGCGAGCAATGCCACCGACTTTATCCGCTTGTTCCAGCACGATTGGGTGATACGCATGTTGGCTGAGCTGATATGCCGCAGTCAATCCTGCTGGTCCGGCACCAATAACTACCACAGAATTCGGTTTCATTGATTAAAGCGTCTTTCTACCCAATTGTTGGCTGAAGTGATTGCTGCAATTTTACTTACGATTGACCTGAGTGAACTATGTGTGAGTTGAAGTTAATCTAACAAAATATTTTTCTGAAATCCGAAGAGACGTGGAGGCAAACACCTGCTGCTAACGCTAAACCACTGTAAACAAAATATAAAAAATGCCAAGGGAGAGTTTGAAAAACAAATATCAGTCCTCTTTTTTTCCTTAGAAACTCATAAAAAGGGCGATTAATGATGAGCAAGGTTGCCCCACATATTAAAGCCAGGATTAGTGACCCCGGCAGCCATCTAAACATCGCCAAGCTGCTTAAAATTCCATACACACTCAGGATGCTGATGCGACTGGACCAGCCAATATTTAAGTCATTGTTAAGCGGATGAACGCGAAGGAGCAATCTTGTCCAGGGAATTCCGCGATCGCAAATATCTGTTTTGAGCAGCGAGCCTACTTCCCAGCGTTTGAGATGTTTGATCTGGAGAGCCTTGCAGAGTCGGATTTGATGATTGTCACGGCGTAAACGATAGCCTAACTCAATATCCTCAATGCAAGGTCGGCGATAGGCTTCATCAAAGCCACCGGATGCCAGAAAAGTCTCACGACGGATCAGACCACAGGCTCCCCAGAAGGTGGAAGCGTTTTCTCGACCCTGCTGATGAGTGTAGTGGTGAAGCAAATTGCGGTACTGAGATAAGAAGTTATTCGCGCCGGGCGCATCGTCATAGGAGCCAATCCAAGCCGCAACCTGGGGATTTTTGCTGATCAGGTCAGCCGCTTGGGCAAAGAGAGTCGGCGGAATGACGACATCGGCATCTAAAAAAAAGAGCCAATCTGATTTTGCTGCTTGGGCACCACGGTTGCGGGCTATGGCCGGTCCTTTATTAGTGGCTAGCTCAATAACCCTTAAACCTTTCTCCTGAGCAAGCTTTCCGGAGTTGTCCGTACTGCTATCATTCACCACGATGATTTCTTGGGGGGCTGGCTGAGCATGAACTACGCTCTCTAAAGACTGCTGCCAGGGTTCTCCCCCATTGAAGACCGGGATAATGACGGAAATTGAGACAGCTGTCTGGGAAAAATTCATGCCAGTAATAAAGTCTTTGCGCTTAACCTTTTCTCAATCTAGAAAATGAGAAAGTTAATGAAATGGCTATCCATACATCGAGAGCGTCCCAGCATTCTCTGGGGACTAGGAATTTTACTGCTCCTTTTGAGCAGCTTGTATCTAGGGAAAGGTTTTTATCAACTTGCGATCGCAAATTTTGGGGATGGACTAAACCTACAGCGAAATGCTCAGGATCTTTTTGCCCGTTGGCAAGAGCAATATTATGTTCTACAGGGACACTATCCGTATTTTGTGAGGGAAGGGTCTCTTCACGTCAATTTTGAGATTGGACCGGTTAAATCTGGCGGCTATCCACCTTGGGCGTTTTGGACGGCGCTTTTCTTAGTGCCGAGTTGGAGTTGGCCCGCGACACGGTTGTACTTCACTCTCCTCAATCTGGTTGCACTGGGAGTGGTGGGCGTCTTTTCTTACCGAGTCGGTGCTGCTTACGGACGGAGTCAAGGTCTACTCGCCTTGGGCAGTGTTCTGGCGATCAGTGCTAACACGACGACCCTCAATAATGGTCAGTACGGTCTTGTGCTTAATGCACTGTTAATTGGGATGTATTGCCTCCTCGAACAGCGCCGAGGCATTTTGGCTGGTTTAGTGCTTGCGATCGCGTTTATTAAGCCCAACGTTTCGGGATTTTTTCTGTTTATTCTGATCGCCCAAAAGAGGCTCGGTGCTCTAGTTGCGTTTAGTGCCTATTTAGGGTTTGCCAGTCTAGCGGTCTGGCGGATGACGGGGGTCAGTCCCCTCCAGATGATCAATACGGTGCGG